>SHXO01000035.1 GCA_009693245.1 Betaproteobacteria bacterium
TGCCGCGACCTGACCGCCCTTGACCAGCCTGACCGCCTCCATCTTGAACTCCAGCGTGTAACGCGCCCGTTTAGTCTCGTTCATCTCTTCTCTCCTAAAACTGATTTTGAACCATCAGCTAAGGAGTACGTTTTTCAGGGGCAAGGCCAAAGCTCTGGCGGGCCGATAGAAGGGGACATTCGCTCTTTTCTGCCAACTCATGCGCCCTTTCTTCAGTATTGCGCTTGCGATCATGACCGCAAGCGCCAAGGCAGAAGATGTGCTCTACAAATGTAGCGATGCGAAGGGCAATACGGAATACTCCAGCGTGCCCTGCAAAGGCAAAGTGTTCGATCCTGCCAAGGGCAATGGCACCGTAACGAGTATCGAGATGCCCAGCGGCGGCTCTAAGCCCGCCGCGAAGTCCAGCTCCCCCATTTTGACCCCTGAGCAAAAAGCGCAGTTGGACGAACTGGGAATCAAACCGGGCGGGCCGCCTGTGAAGTCGCTAATCCTTCCGGATAGCTGGCTCAAGTAGAAGTCTCGCCGCCGAGACATCCGCGCTCGTCTGGTGAGCCTCCAGACTTTCAGCCGGTTCCGCTGCATTGCGTGATTCGGGCGATGCCGTAGGTGGATCGTTTCTGATAATACGCAGCTTCCCAGGGAACATCGGGAAATAATCCCAATGATTTGGCTTGCAGCCATGGTGGCGCGAACCGACAATCACTATCTGGCGTCCATAGTGCTGTAAGCCGTGGCGCCCATGAGGCGCGCGACGGGTCAATCGAAGGGAACGAGGAGATTTCGTGGGCTTATTGGCCGGTTCAGTGGCCAACCCGTTGACTGCCTTGCAGGCAGGAGGGGTTGATTTTTTCGATGCGAATCCAAAGCGGCAAGGCACGTGGTTTTCGGTCGCCTTGGTTTTGGTTCTGCATGCGGCCGGCCTCTACGCCATCGCCACCTGGAAACCCCGTTCCGAATGGTTGAGGCTGTGGAAGCCTGTCGAAGTCAGGCTGATTCAGGATGAGTTACCCAAGCCTCCTGAAGTGGTGCCGCTCGATGAGCCGCCCCCCACGCCGAAACCAAAGATCTTTGAGCGCCAGCCAGAACCGCTGCCTGTTGTCCCCCAACCAAGGGTGGAAGAAAAACCGGTTGTGGCGGAACCGCCCGCGCCGGTGATGACCGCGGCGCCTAGCGCCCCCGTGGTGCAGGAGGCCCCCGTTCAGGTGGTGCCTCCGCAACCCGAGGCGCCGCCTCCGCCTCCCGCGCCCAAGGTACAGGCCGCCGCACCGCCGGGGCCTAGGACCGTGGCCCGTGTGGAATACATCCGCGCTCCAGAAGCCGCCTATCCGGTGATGTCGCGCCGCTTGGGGGAGCAGGGCAAAGTCATGGTCCGCGCTCTGGTGGATGAGCAAGGGCACGCCGTGAATGTTGTGATCCAACTTTCCAGCGGAAAGCCGCGCCTGGACGAGGCCGCGAAAAAGGCGGTCATGGGCGCGTTGTTCAAACCTTACCGGGAAGACGGCAGAGCGGAGCAGGTGTATGTCGTGGTCCCCGTGATATTCAAGATGGAAGGCTAAGTCATGCAACAGCAGTTCACTCCCCTCGCCTTTTGGACCCATGGCGACTTGGTTATACAAAGCGTGGCGGTCATATTGCTGCTTTTGTCCGTGGTGAGTTGGTATCTCATCGCCGCCAAGGCCATCGCGCAATTTCGCTTGAGCCGCGCCGCGGAAAAAGCCGTGGACGCCTTTTGGAATGCGCAAACGGTTCCCGAGGCGCTCGAGGCCGCGCGCAAGGCGGACAGCAGCGGAATCTTTTCCGCGCTCGCGCTCACCGCGACCCAGGCGGCGCAAATCCACCATCAACGCGCCACGAAAAGCGTGGGCGCGGGGGTATCCGCCAGCGAGTTCATCACGCGCGCGTTGCGCCAGCGGCTGACAAGATCCAAGGCCCGCATCGATCGCGGGCTGGTGTTCCTGGCGTCCGTGGGCGCGACGGCACCTTTCATTGGATTATTCGGAACCGTGTGGGGGATTTACCATGCGTTGATCGGCCTCACGGGGCAAAGCCAGGTGGTGCTCGATAAAGTGGCAGGCCCCGTGGGTGAGGCCCTCATCATGACGGCGGCGGGCCTCTTCGTGGCCATCCCGGCCGTGCTGGCTTACAACGCCTTCACGCGCGGTATCGGCCTTATCTTGGCCGAGATGGATGGCTTCGCGCACGATCTGCACGCTTACTTCACCACTGGCGAGACCGTACGCATGGGCCAAGTGCGCGCGCTCAAGCCCGTGCAAGCGGCATAGCGGCCATGGCTTTCGGATCTTTCGACGAAGACATTGGCGGCAAGCCCATGGCGGAAATCAACACCACGCCCTTGGTGGACGTGATGTTGGTGCTGCTGGTGATCTTCATCATCACCGCCCCTTTGTTTCATCAAGCGGTACCCATCGATTTGCCGCGCGTGCAAAGCACCAAGCTCGACCAGGAACCCACGGTGATTAATCTTGCCTTGGATAATGCTGGCCAGTTGTACTGGAATGGCGGCCTGGTCCCTTTCGCGGATATCGAATCGCGCTTTGGCGCCGCACTCGCCGCGAGCCCGCGAAATCCGCCGGAACTGCATCTGCGCGCCGACCGCAAGACCGAGTACGAGAAAGTCGCGCAAGTCATGGCCGCCGCGCAACGCACCGGGCTCACCCGCATCGCCTTCGTCACGCAACCTTCCGAAGTGGGCGCGCCCGCTTCCGTGGTTCAAGCGGTACCCGAGACCGATTCTCGTTAATATGATCGCACTAGGCGACGATGCTATGATCGCCCATTGCCGCCCATTAACGCAAGGATGCGAAGAAACCCGGTAAAGAATTCCTTTGCGTCTTTGCGTTGAGGATTTTCTTGATCTAAGGACAACGATGGTTCGCTCGATAACGCTAGTGTCCGCATTGCTCTGCTCCGCATCCGCCGCAGCGCAGGACCTCTCGGCGCAACTCGACGAACGAGTGCGCGCACTGGAAGCGAAAGTCATTGCTTGGCGGCGCGATATCCATCAAAACCCTGAACTTTCCAACCGCGAAGTGCGTACCTCAAAGTTGGTGGCCGCCCATCTCAAAGCCTTGGGTTTGGAAGTGCAAGAAGGCGTGGCTCGCACCGGTGTTATCGCGCTGCTCAAGGGCGGTAACCCTGGGCCCGTTGTGGCGCTACGCGCGGACATGGATGCGCTACCCGTCACTGAAGAGGTGGACCTGCCATTCAAGTCTCGTGCAAGAACGCAATACCTGGGCAACGACGTGGGCGTCATGCACGCCTGCGGACACGATGCGCACGTGGCGATTCTCATGGGCGTGGCCGAGGCTTTGGCTAGCGTGAGAAGAGATCTCCCCGGCACCGTCAAGTTCATCTTCCAACCCGCCGAGGAAGGCCCGCCACCCGGAGAAGAAGGCGGGGCGCCCTTGATGGTGAAGGAAGGCGTTCTTAGCAATCCCAAGCCCGAAGCGATTTTCGGCTTGCATGTGATTTCAGGTATTCCAGCGGGCGTGGTCGCCTACCGGCCCGGGCCATTGATGGCGAGTGCCGACTGGCTCTACATCACCGTGAAGGGCCGCCAGACCCACGGCGCTTGGCCATGGAAGGGGATCGATCCGGTGGTTACCTCCGCGCAAATCATCACGGGGTTGCAGAACATCGTTGCTCGCCAGATTGATGTGTCGAAGGAGCCCGCCGTGGTCACCGTCGCGACCATTCACGGTGGTGCGCGCAAGAACATCATCCCCGACCAAGTGGAAATGACGGGGACGATCCGCACCTTCGACGAAGAAATGCGCAACGAAGTGCACGCACGCGTCAAGCAGATCGCCGAGGCAATCGCGCAGGCCAACGGTGCCCAGGCCGAAGTCAAAATCGAGAAGGCCGCGCCGGTTACCAACAACGATGTTGCGCTAACCGAGCGAATGATTCCAGCTCTCAAACGAGTCACCCTGCAATCAGGGCTACGAGTGCAACAACGAACCATGGTCGCGGAGGATTTTTCCTACTTCCAGCAGCAGATCCCGGGAATGTTCTACTTCGTCGGCGTCACACCAAAGAATGAGAACATGGAAACTGCGGCCCCAAATCACTCGCCGCGCTTTTTCATGGACGAATCGGCTTTGCTTCCCGGAATGCGCTCGCTTGCGGCATTGGCGGTAGACTTCTTGATGCAAAAGTAACTCCGGCTCACTTGCCCCGCTCCAGAAAGTGCGCAAGACGCACTAGCGCCTCGGTATCTCGCGCGCAGTAGCGTTTCAGTGACTGCGTAAGCTTCGTTTTGCGGTCCTCCGGCGTCCCGGGCGCGATGATTTCCATATACGCCTCTTGAGCACCGCCCCCATCGCGCACGTCTTCCAAGTGAGCGTAGTCCATAGCTGGATCGATGGCTGGCATCACGCTCTTTAACGACCAGGATCCTTTCATACTCGGGTGATAGTAGTGACTCTTGGTCAGCGGATGTAAATCCTCGATACTGCCAATCACTTTGGCTATGGGGTCCTGAAATTCCGGAAACATTGCCGCCAATTCTTCGAGGCGCGAACGCTCGAACGATGCGTAGTAAACAAAAATGGGACCTTGTGTGCCGAGCGCTGGCAGCAGCGACACTAGAAATGCTTTCATCGGTGCGCCGCCGGAGGTATCCAGGAATTCTCTGTGTTCTACCCGCCCATCCTCACTTTCGATATGGCAAGACCATTGAAAAGGCAATTGCCGGTAAGGTGTAGTGCCTTCCCAAAACGTAATCGCAGGGTTAATGGTCTCGAAATCCATGAAATAGCGCGGGTAGGGAAACGCTTGCATGACCGGGCGCACCGATTCGTGGAACTGCGCAAGCCCGGATACGCTTGCTCGCCACACCATTGCGTGATTCTCGGAAAGTAGCCGCTCCTTGGGTACCTCCCCGAGGTCTCGGTAGCCCTCGGAAAGAAGAGCGCGTACGGTTTTGCCACCACGGGGCAGAATCGTCACGTGGTATTCAACCAGCCCCGCATGCGCTGAGCAGTAATCCTGGAATGGGCATGAGAAAGGGCTTTGGCACTGGCTACCCATATCGATCGCGGGTTCGCCTTGGCTCAATACCCGCCGCGCGCGCTCCATCCACTTGGGCACCTCATTGCGCAACGGTTCAATCTCCTTGTCCACGGGAACATACCGGAACAATCCTTGGTAGTGGCCATTTCCGGGATAGATGAAGTTTGTATCGATGTGACCAATGGTGAACGCATTTACATCTAGTCCGGCGTTGCGAATTACCCAGGCCTGTATGGCGGCATCGGAGAGATGGTAGTCCTTGACCGAGGTGGGAGCCTTGACTTCCGTGACCGAAATCTCTCCGCGTGAATCGCGCATAAGAATGTCCGCGCGTATAAGCAGGTCTTCGTGCTGGAAGGCTGCTTCAAAAAGGACGCGTGAGCCTGCTGATAGCTGCATTTGGGTTTGGGAAAGTGCTTCGGCAAAATCTTGGTCGTGCCCGATCAATATCCCTTCCGGTAGGAGCCCCCTCGCGACCTCGCCCACGTTGTGTCCCAACACTAAGCCCCGTGCGGCTTGCGAAGAAATTTCGGCGGCGTCCGGCTCGTTCACCTCAAGCCACAAGCGCTTTGAGCATTGCAGAAACGATAGGAGTTTGTTCTTTGACAGTCGCGGCCTAGGCATGGTCTTCTCGAAATGAATCCGGCCAGAGAAGTATAGTCACCGCCGCTATAGGAAGTGTCACGTGGGGGCCCGGTCTATTTCGCCGCGACACATTGGAGCGCAGACAGGCGTTACAGCAGGATTCCCTTTCGGTTCTTGAAGAAATTCCATGGAACTGATCGCGCATTTCGAATAAATCGTCTCACGAAGAGCTGGTGTCCTACGAGAGGCAATAGATTTGTTCGGCGAGAAAATCCTAGGCTAAGGGTTGCTTCGCGCGAGCCGTAAATGTTTAAGCGCGGATTCGGTGCAGCTTAAGGCCCGGTTCCCGTGCGTTTCGGCGATGAGCGCTGTTTCGGTGGCTCCCGAAAGGCAACTTGTGAGAAGTCTTCGAGAAACTGAGAATTTATGCAAAACATATGGGCACACGGGGTGTATTTTTCCGGTAAGCCGGATGGTCTTGAGCCAGTCATACAAAAGTGGGCCGAGTTATATGAAAATCTGGACGGTGCTTTTCCCCAGAGCGCGGATAGCAATTACCTTGAAATCTCTCTGGTGGGATTGTTGGCGACGGCAGCATGGATGGAAGACATTCCGGCAAATGCGGAATGGCCATTGATAAAGGGGGATCAAACAAGGCGGGGCAGAGGCGATCTACTACTCAAATTAAGCGGCCGCCCAACGGCGATTGAAGCCAAGATCGACTGGTATGGCAACTTAGATAAATTCGATCACATTCTGGGGAATTTGCGCAATGCACACCAGAACGCCACGTCGATTCCGGAACAAGTCGTTGAGAACAGATATGGAGTATGTTTCGCCGTTCTTGAGAAGCAGGATCCATCCAGCGAGGAGCTTTTGGATCATGCGAAAGCCCAAATGCAAGAGGAGTGGAAGTTATCGGAATATTTTCTCGCATGGGCAATCAAGAGCACGAAAAAGAGATGCGTCCCGAAGATAAACACCCAGGATGTCTTCTGGTTGGCGTGAAAATCTGACTTGATTCGTTGAACTTACTTCTTTCGGGCGATGATGCATAATCCTCCGAGGATGCGAACCACCGCTTTCTGGAGACCAAGATGCGCCTTATTAACTCTGTTATCGCGTTCCTAGCTTGCCTAACCGCTCAATCGCAAGCCATGGCCGCGGATACCACGGAACCTGGGGGCCCGCTGGATTTTTGTATCGCCGCGGTATTGAGCGAACATCCGGGCATCGTCACGGGGTGGCGCCAATCCGGCGGCGGGCCGCAGCCCCCTTATGCGATTTTCCTGTTGTCGAAGAACGGGAAAATTGGGGAAACCTATTGTGATGCGACAAAGCCAGCCAAATTCGAATTCAAGAGCAAGTCCGGGCTTTACCGCTACGAGATGTATGAACGTGCCATTTTCCCCGAAGACAAGGCGCGCGCTGCCGCACCCCAGATCTTCGTGGGTCCCGCTAGAGTATTGGCCATGGAATTGACGGTGAGCTTTTTCGGCAAGCCGCAATACAGTTACCAGATGCTATTGCCTGGTGGTTACACCGCGACGGTTGAAATCGACGCGGCAGCTGGCCGCCTGATCAAGGCGACGGTGAATTAGCGTCTTCGGTAAAAGGCAGCCCACGCCGCGGCGAGGATAAGTAGCACGAAACAGATCAACGCCCACTCGGGAATCGATAGGCCGAGGAACTGCCAGACCACTTTGGCGCAATCGCCTTCGCCCTTGAACAACAGGGGCAACACCTGGGACAGCGGAAAAGACTCGAGCATGTATTCCAATCCAGGCCCGCACCCGGCCGTGACTGGGGGGTTATGTTGTAACCACACTTGCCGCCCTGCCACGCCCGCGCCAGCACCCGAGAAAAGAACTACGAGCAGCGCGTAGAGAACCCGCCCCCATACCTGCGGATTATGTAGGGCCGCCATGAGCGCGACGATGCCAGTGGCAATGAACGCGTAACGCTGCAAGATGCACAGCGGACACGGCTCCAGATTCATCGCGTGCTGTAAGTAAAGGCCAAATCCCATGAGCCCGGCGCAGGCCAGGAACATGAGCGCAAACATGCCGCGCGGATTGATGAAATCTCCCACCGAGAACATAGGCTAACGGTCCAATGTGATGAGCAAGGCGATCTCCGGTTGGGCGCTACCCGAAATCTGCACCCAGTAATCGGTTTCGCTTTCCAGAGGAAAAATCACTGTTTTCACCAGGCGCTCGCAGCCCTCCAGCATCGCGAATTTGCTGGCCGGCACCGATCCTTTGGGCCCGATGACGTTGATCCAGGCGTGCTGGTTAACCGAGATGCGGTACTTCTTGCCGAATGGCAGGCGTATGAGACCCATCCCGGCATAGGTTATCCCAGCATTGGTTTTCTCCGGAACAGCGGCAAGCCGGACGCGCTCGGAGGGATGCAGTGCGAACTGCACGCGCCGGTCGAGAGGAATGAAGCGCGACTCCGGATCCATCGCAGCAGCGGATTTCATCGGAACCTGATCGGTGATCATCAGCGACCACTCGCGGTTCATGTCCCACGGGTATTGGTCGCACCCCGCGTTGGCGGGGTGCTCGTGCTGCGCGGCGCGCGAAAGCAAGCTCGTAAGACACAACATCATCATCAGCAAAAAGCGCATGAATGCATCCTTATCTTGGTTCCGAGCACGATGTTAGCCGCTTATGGGGGAGCGAACGCAAATGCATGCTCTCTAAAGGCCGAAGGCGATCCGCCTCCGGGCATTTTGCGAAATTCGGCGGCTAGCGTAGGATAAGCGCTCCGGTGCCAAGCCCGGCTTCCCTGGAGTAACCATGGATGAGACCCCGGATTCGACGCTGACGCAGCGTCCCTTCGTGGTGCCTTGCGCGCAGTTGGCGATGGATGCTCCTTTGCGCTGGCTACAGCTAGCCTGGCACGACCTCAAGCGTGCGCCGCGATTATCAATGATCTTAGGAATTGTCATCATGTTGGTCAGCGTGGCGGTTTCGGCGCTGGCGTGGTCGCTCGGCAGGTTCGCATTGCTGGCCGCATTGCTATCAGGTTTCGTGTTCGTGGCACCGCTCATCGCCGTGGGTCTGTACTGCGTGAGCCGGGACCTCGCCGCGGGGCGCACACCGGCATTGCGCCAGTCCTTCGTTCTCGTTCGCCGCGTCGCAGGCCAGGCCGGCGTGTTCGCGTTGGCGCAACTGGTGATCCTGTTGCTATGGTCACGCGCCGGCATGATGATCAACGCGTTCTTTCCGTTCGAGGCGAATGACGCGGGTACGTTGATCGAGTTCCTCGCGATCGGCTCGGCGGTTGGCTCCGTGTTCGCGGTACTAACCTTCGCCACCGCCGCGCTATCCTTACCGATGATCGCCGACCGTGAAGTGGACATGGTCACCGCCTGTGTCTCCAGCATTCACGCGGTGCTGCGCAATAAGCCCGCGATGTTGTTGTGGGCATTCCTGATCGCTGGTCTGACTGTACTCGGATTTCTGACCGCGTTTCTTGGTCTCATCATCATCATGCCATGGCTTGCCTATGCCACTTGGCACGCCTACCGTGAGACGCTGCAACCGGACGGCTGGCCTGTATTGGAATGAAGGCCGGTAGTGCGGTTAACATGCTGGGTAACCGGCTAATGCTTGCGGCATCGATCAACCACCACTGCGGAGGATAGACAATGCAATCACTTTCGCAACGGCCAGTTTGGCTGAAGCTTCTTGCATTTACGCTCTGCGTCTCCTTGGCACAAGGCGCGTTGGCCCATCACGGCTGGGGCTGGGCCACGGACGAGGAGTTCGAGATCACCGGCAAGATCATTCAAGTAAGGCTCGGCAACCCCCACGGCGAGGTGACGCTGGATGTGAAGGGCGAGAAATGGGTGATCGAAGTGGGCCAGCCATGGCGTAACGAACGCGCCGGATTGGCCCCGGAGATGTTTAGTAATGGCCGCGTCATCACCATACATGGCCACCGCTCCGCCAAGCAGAGCGAGCGCTTGGTCAAAGCCGAGCGCGTGATCATCGACGGCAAGAGCTACAACCTCTACCCGGACCGGGAGTCCTGAACGGCGGCGCTCTCGTGTTCGCGGGATGGCTGGCTGCGCTGGAAGCAACCGCGCTTGCACGCGCCCTGCGCGATTCGGTCTGGGTCTACCCCCTCGTTAACGCGGGACACATCCTGGGGGTAGCGCTTCTAGTCGGGTCCATCATCCCACTCGATCTGCGGCTGCTCGGGGCTTGGCGCCAGGTTCCGTTGGCGCCCCTTTGGCGCGTGCTCGCGAGAACCGCCGCCGCCGGCCTCGCGCTGGCCATCGTCTTCGGATCCTTGTTGTTCATGGCGCGGGCCACGGAATACGCCGCCGCCCCGTTCTTTATCGCCAAAATGAGCGTCGTGGGCGCTGCCATGGCGAATGCTTTGTTGTTACACCGGGCGGTCATGCGCGGCAAATCGCCAGACCTTTTGCTCGCCGGTGCAAAGCCATCGCCACACGTGCGGTTTGCCGCAGGTACCTCTCTACTGGCATGGCTGGCGGCACTCACGCTGGGGCGCTTGGTCGGCTACTTCTGAAGCGCAGGAACTTGCACGCCGGGCGGGAGATATCCGGCTCCTGCAATGACGACGCCGGCAATGAGAAATCTTGACGCTGGCCAGCGAGTAATCATCCTCTGTTCAAGACCGTTCATGATCTTGTGCTCCCGGGATGAGGTTGTCGCAGCCGGCAAATCAAGTGCCCGATGATGACGCCCGGGGCTCATCGCGCCCGTACATGAAGCGCAGCAATCCGCGCTCGATCACCGGCCCCGCGATGAGCCCCACCACAATCGCCGCGAGCACGAGGGCGGCGTAGCTTCCCATGGGCGCGTGCCCGCCCGCGAGCCAAAGTCCCGCGAAGGTGGCGGCGGTGTAGGCGCCCAGCGCGAACAGGCTGCCGTGGGCGACGTTCAAAATTTTCATCACACCGTATATCAGGGTCAGCCCCACGGCGACGATGAACATCATGGAAGCGGCCATCACCCCGTCGATGAGGATGGCCGGCAGTTGCTGCAACACGCTATTTCTTGGTCTTCATCCCGGACTTGATCCAGTCCAGGCTCGCCACGCCATCGGGCGGTTGCACGCTCTCGGAGGGATACTGGCGGACGTTGGTCACCGTAACCTGGCCGTTCACCAGCTTGGTGGTGCCGTAAGCGGTGCCGGAGACGGCCTGGTGGCCTTTGCCCAATGCCATGCGCATGCGCCCGCTGGGGGATTGAAACGACATTCCCTCGAAAGCCGCGATCACTTCTTCTTGGCTGGGCCCCACGGCATAGGCCTTCTCCATTTCTTCCTTCACGCCTTTGTTCTCTCCCATGGGAATGGAGGAAGACAGTTTCTTGAGTTTCGCCGCCTCGTAGGCGGACTTAAGTCCCAGGATGCCGAGCGCCGCGCTATAGGCGGGGTAATTAGGATCCAGTTGGGTCTTGGCCTTGTAGATATTTTTGAGCCAGGTATTGAGCGCGCTGTCCGGCGCGAACACGCCGTGGGTGCCGCGGGCTCCGACAATGGTGCCATCGGGGATATTGGTGCCCAGACGATGCAGATAGGGCTCACCGGCCACCAATACCAACTGACTCTTCTTGAACAGTCCGCGCGGGCCGGCTTGCACCATGAAAGCCTCCAGATCGCCGCCCCATAGACTGGAATGGATGACATCAGAATTCGTTCCGAGCAGCGCCGAAATCTCCGCCCCGTATTGCCCCGCCCCGAGCTTGGGCATCTGCGAACTTGTGATCTGCACCTGAGGCTTCAGCACGCCCATGGCGGAGCTGAAGTAGTTCCAGGAATCCTGGCCCCAGGCGTAATTTTGATTGATGCCGCCGTAGGTTTTGGTGTTGGGGTGTTTCTCCAGCAGATAAAGGGCGGCAGCCACCGCGTCCATGGTGGCATGCGGACGAGTGCGAAACACGTACTTGTAGCTCGCCTCCTCGAATATCCGCGGCGTGCCGCAATCGAACAGCACGGTGAGCTTCTTCATCTCTTCTGCCACCGGTGCCACGGCCAGACAATCGCCGCTGGAGATATAACCGATCACGAAGTCCACGCCTTGGCGCTCCACCAGGTTGCGGAATTCGCTTACCTGCTTGCTGGCTCCGCCCGCCTCGTCGATCACCACCAACTCCAACGCAGACCCGCCAAAGCCCTTGCTGTTATAGGGCGGCGGAGCGCTCCCGGCGTTGAGCGATTCGATGATCGCTTCAGCCGCGACCTTGGCGGGTACGCCGAAGGGTCCTGCCGCCGGGCCGGAAAGAAAAGTCACGAAGCCGATCTTGATGGGTCTGGCTTGCTGCGCGAAGGCAGTTCCCGCCAAAAAGACTCCCAGGAAAAGAGTTGCAAGTTTGAACCACGCGTTCTTCATCGGTGTTGTCTCTCTGGCTGAATGAGGAAATCCGGCACGGCGCCGCCGCCAGGCCAGTGAGGGCCGGGAATCTAACAGCTTTGACGGGCCAAGTTCAAGGCCGGCGCGCCGCGTCATGTTTGGGAGGTGTCTGCTAGACTGCCCAGGCACTACACGCGGCGGCACTTTCCTGCCGTGGGTGCGAGACATCATCGATCCGATCGCCATCAAATAAGCGCTGGCGCTCCGCTGGAAGGCAGGGCCATGGGCCCGGCCTATTCTGAAGAATCGCTTCAATTCCTTCCCGTGAAGAGCAAATCGCTCTGATGTTTTCCGGGCTTTTGCCGATCTAGCCCCCGGACAGTCAGAGCCCAAAGGGGCTAAATCACAGGGAGAAGCGGTCATGGACGCAACGAAATACCTAACCAGCGTGAAGGGCCATGCGCTGGTGCTCGGCGGCTCAGGCGGCCTGGGCGCCGAGATCGTGCGCGCGCTGGCCGCTCACGGGGCATCCGCCGTGTCCATGACCTACGGGCGTAACAAGAAGGCCGCGGATGCCATCATCAAGGAGCTGGAGGATAGGGGCATCACCGGTTTCGCGGGCTCGGTGAACCAAACCGACGAGGCGGCTTTCAAGCAGTTTCTCGAAGACGCCACGACCGCCACGGACCAGGAAATTACTTCGGTCGTGAATTCCATCGGCATTTCACCCAATGTCCCGATCGAGGAGCAAACGCTGGACGGGCCGGAGGGATGGCGCCAAGTGTTCGAGGTCAACGTGTACGGCTGCTTCATTTCCACGCGCGCCATTGCCGAACGCATGAAGGCGAACGGAGTGCGCGGCTCCATCGTGCTCATCACCTCGACCAATGGCATCAACTCCCAATCGCAGATTTCCACTCATTACGATGCCTCCAAGGCGGCGCAGGGTCATATGATGAAGATTTTCGCGGAGCACTATGCTCCGGCCGGTATCCGCATCAACGGATTGGCGCCTGGATGGATCGAGACGAGCATGAAAGACACGCTTCCCGGAGAAGAGCGCGAACATGAAATGAGTAAGATCTGGGCACACCGCTTCGCCGAACCGCATGAGATCGCGTCCTTCGCCGCCTTCCTAGCCGGCACGGGAGGGTCCTACGCCTACGGCCAGAACTTCATGGTCGATGGAGGCTACCGCTAGTGGTTTAGTATCCCCGGCTTGCGCATCGGGCAAGGATGGGAAATGAAATCCATTGGGGTTGGGATTATCGGCCTTGGTATGGCGGTGAAGCCCCATGCCATGGCCCTAAAGGAGCTGGCGCCGCGAATTCAGGTGGCGGGAGCGTTCAGTCCATCGCCCGAGCGCCGGCGCGGCTTCGCGCAAAGCTATGGCTTGCCGGTGGTGGATTCCCTGGAAGCCTTGCTCGAAGACGCCAAGGTACAAGCCCTCATCATCCTGACGCCACCACGTACCCACGCCGAACTCGCGCTACGCGCGGCCCGCGCCGGAAAACATGTCCTGTTGGAAAAGCCCATGGACGTGGCCTACGCCGAAGCGAAAGCTATCGCGGATGGGGTAGCAGCGGCAGGTAAGCGCATAGGCGTCGTGTTCCAATTTCGTTTCCGGCCCGGCGCGATGGCATTGCGCCAGCTCATGCAAGAGGGCGCGCTGGGCGATTTGCTTAGCGCATCCGCCTCTATCCGCTGGTGGCGCGGATCGCAATACTATGCGGAGCCCGGCCGGGGAACCCTGGCGCGCGACGGCGGTGGTGTGCTGTTGACCCAAGCCATTCACACGTTGGATTTGATGTTGAGTTTGGCCGGGCCGGTAGAAAGAGTTGCCGCGCAATGCCGCGCCAGTACGCTGCGCCCCAAGACCATGGACACCGAGGACATCGCGTGCGCCGCGCTCACCTTTCGCAACGGCGCGGTGGGCGTGATTGACGCCACCACCACTGCATACCCCGGCTACCCCGAACGTATCGAATTGGCGGGTACCAAGGGTTCCGCGGTATTGGAGGCCGAGAGACTGACCGTCAATCTTCACGGGAAAGCCGCGCAGGTCATCGAGGGCAGCCTCGCCGGAGGTGGCGGCGCCGATCCCATGGCCTTCCCCCATGAGCCCCACAAGAAATTGATCGAAGATTTTCTCGATGCCATCGAGCACGATCGCGATCCGTACGCGAGCGGACAATCGGCGTTGCCGGTGCACGCGTTGATCGATGCGATGTTGCAATCTTCTTGTACAGGCACATGGGCTGAAGTGGGTACATGAAAACCGCATACGAAGCCGGCAACGCTCTTGAAGCTCACATGCTGCAAGATGTCTTGCGGCGGGAAGATGTCGAGGCAGGGATTCATGGGGAATTTCTGCCAGGAGCTATTGGTGAGTTGCCAGCGGCCGGTCTAGTGCGTCTTGTCGTGGCGGACGAAGATTACGCTCGCGCCCGGGCGGTGATCGAGTGTTGGGAAACCACTTCAGTGGCTGATCCCGCCCCCATGCCGGCTAAACGTACCCCGAGCCGACTCGTCGCGGCCGTGGCGGGGCTCGCTATCGGCATTGGCGGATCCTATGCCTACTTTCGCGCACCGGTCATGGTCGATGGAATCGACTACAACCGGGATGGTGTGCTCGACGTTCGATGGATTCGCTCACCCAGCGGAATAGCCGTCGAGGGTCGTATCGATCGCAACTTCGATGGAAAGACGGACTACATCGAATATTTTGATGAGAACGGATACATTAAGCACGCCGAGGCCGACAACGACTTTAATGGGGTCTTCGAGACGCGCCACCAATATTCCTTGGGCAACGTCGTAGCAACCGGCGTGGATACTGATGGCGATGGCCTCCCTAACCTGAAGTCGCATTACAAACACGGGGTCGCCGTGTCCACGGAATACATCAATCCCTTCTCGGGCCAAGTCTTTCGTGTCGAGCATTATGACCTTGGAGGAGTTACTCGTGCGGATGTAGACACGAACGCAGACGGAAAAGTGGACAAACGCCTGATCTACTCTCCAGCGGCCGAGATCGTGCGTACAAAGCAGACCGAGCCGGCAAGGTGAAACCACTTTCGCACCGGCGTGTCGTACTGGTTTCAAGAGGAACTATCCTATGATCAAAATCCGCGGAGCACAAGACCGCGGCGCCGCCGAATTCGGCTGGCTGCATTCGCGCCACACGTTTTCGTTCGGTCACTACCGCGATCCCGAACACATGGGATTCTCCGACTTGCTGGTCATCAACGATGACCGCGTGGAACCTGCCATGGGATTCGGCCGTCATCCCCACCGGGACATGGAGATCTTTTCCTATGTGCTGGAGGGGAAGCTAGAGCACAAGGATTCCATGGGCACGGGCTCGGTCATCAATGCCGGCGAAGTGCAGATGATGAGCGCCGGCACGGGCGTCACGCATAGCGAGTTCAACAGTTCCAAGGATGAACTCGTCCACTTTCTTCAAATCTGGATCGAACCCAACAAAACGGGCGTCGCGCCCCGGTACCAGCAGAAGTATTTCTCGGATGAGGAGAAGCGAGGACGGTTTCGCCTCATCATTTCCCCCGATGGGAATGAGGGTTCCCTCGGCGTTTACCAGGATACGCGGGTCTATGCCGGCCTGTTCGAGGGTGGCGAGGCCAGCACATTATCGTTACCGCCCAACCGGTACGCCTACGCGCACTTGGCGCGTGGAAGCCTGAAAATGAACGGCATCGAGTTGTCCGCGGGCGATGGCGCGCGCGTGATGGGCGAGAGCGCATTGCGCTTCTCGGACGGAAGGCGGGCGGAAGTGCTGGTCTTCGATTTGAGGCCCACCGAATAGCCACCAAGCCGGCGATAATGGCGGCAGCCACCGAGCGAGGAGAAAAGCATGGAGTCCACTATCACGATAACGAGGGCCGAAGCGCGGGCAAGGGCGATAGAACATACGGTCGCAAAAGTGCGTGAAATCGAGCGCATGCAAGGCGTAAATCCGCAGGCCTTGCAGCAGATCAAGGCGGAGCTTATAGCGCTGGCGGCGTGTGTGGACATTTTCCCATTGGAAGATTTTCCCTCGCCGCAAAACGGAAGCGGAAAACCTTCGTGCCTATACCGGCTATCCGAAGACGAAGACCACCGTTTCGCTCTTTACGCCAACTCCACCCACCAGCGCTATGTCACGGCCCCCCACAATCACTCCACCTGGGCGGTCATCGTGGGTGTGCACGGCGAGGAACCCAATAGGTTTTACCGGCGAACGGAAGATGGCGGAGTGGAAGAAGCCGGTGGTGAAATCGTAAGGCACGGTACCGGTGTCACTTTCATGCCCAGCGATCTGCATTCCCTGGATATCAAGGGCGAAGCGCCCATGCTCAACTTCCACATGTACGGACTCGCCTTGGAGCAATTGCACTTGCGCCAGTACTACACGGCGCGCGAGCACGTGTGGCGGCATTATCCTGCCCATAGCGATATTCGCGAGGCCCGCCACGGACGATGAGCGAAGAGCTAACGCCCGCCCAGCTTAAAGCCGCACTGGGCGATGGCCAAGAACTGGCCTTGGTGGACGTGCGAGAACAAGGCGTTTATTTCCATGGGCATCTGCTGTTTGCCGCTTGTATTCCGCTGAGTCATCTGGAAATGCGTGTCGCGGACTCGATTCCGTGGCGGGCCACGCGCATCGTGTTGTGCGACGCAGGCGGTGAGGATCTCGCGCGGCGGGCGGCGCGAATACTTTCCCGCTTCGGATACAGCGATGTTCGCGTGCTGGCGGGTGGTGTCGCCGCTTGGAAAGCGGCCGGTTACGAAGTGTTCTCCGGTGTTAATGTGGTGAGCAAAGCCTTCGGCGAGTACGTCGAGCATCGCCACGGCACTCCGCACATAAGCGCGGAGGATTTGGCGCGTAAGGTGGCCGGCGGGGAAGACTTGGTCATCCTCGACAGCCGCCCCCTGGAGGAATTCAGAAATCTCAGTATTCCCGGCGGGGTGGATTGCCCCGGCGCGGAACTGGTTCACAGGGTGTTCGATGCGGCGCCTAACCCGGACACGCTTGTGGTGGTGAATTGCGCTGGGCGCACGCGCAGCATCATCGGTGCGCAATCGCTCATCAACGCCGGTATTCCCAACAAAGTGATGGCGCTCAAGAACGGTACGATGGGCTGGGAACTCGCGGGCTTCCAAGTAGCGCGCGGGCAAACGGCTCATGCCCCGGCGCCGACCCCGGCGGGGAGTGCCAAAGCAAGCTCGGCGGCGGCGAGTGTGAAGTCCAGATTTGGCGTGCGCGCAATCCGCGTGGAGCAGCTACGGCAACGGGAACGAGAGCCGTGCACTGTATATGTATTGGATGTTCGCACCGCCGCGGAATACGAGGCGGGCCATCTCCCGGGAAGCCGCCACGCCCCTGGGGGACAGCTCGTGCAGGCCACCGACGAGTATGCGGTCACGCGACACGCGCGCATTTTTCTGGTGGATGACACCGGAGTGCGCGCCATCATGACGGCATCCTGGTTGCTGCAAATGGGCTGGAAAGAGGTCTATGTGCTCGAGGACGGCCTCTCGCAACCCTTGGAGTACGGCGCGGCGAAGGCGAATTTCTTGGATTTCGCCGTGACAACTTCCGTTTCGGCGAATGTGCTCAAGGCCGCGCTCGATAGCGGCGGCAGTGCAGCGATACTCGATCTTGGCACGAGCTTGCAGTACCGCAAACAACATATTCCCGGCGCCTACTGGGGAATACGCTCGCGGCTCACGCAAGCGCTAGCGAAGCTTGAATCGCCACGCGAGCTATTCATCACCTCGCCCGATGGCGTGTTAGCCCACTATGCCGCGCGCGACATCGCTGCATTGAAGCCAGAGATTTCCGTGCGTGTACTCGAAGGCGGCACGCGGGCATGGACCGGCGCCGGCTATCCCGTGGCAAGCGGGCCTGAAAAGTTTGCCTGCGAACCCAACGACATTTGGTACAAACCCTATGAGCAAGCCGGCGGCGTGCGCAAGGCCATGGAGGACTACCTCGCTTGGGAGATAAATCTCATGCCACGGATCGAGCGCGACGGCGATGCCAAGTTTTATTCACCCTTCCAATAAGTTTGAACGATGCTTGAACTCCTCGCCGACCCGCAGATTTGGATTGCCTTCTTTACGCTCACGGGTCTCGAACTCGTCCTGGGGATCGACAACATCGTTTTCATATCGATCCTGGTCGATAAATTACCTAGGGAGAGCCAGGAGCGCGCGCGCAAGATCGGTTTATTCTTCGCCATGTTCATGCGCATCGGATTGCTGCTTCTCCTGGCGTGGATCGTTGGACTTACGACCCCGATTTTCTCGGTCGCGCAGAACGATTTTTCCGGCCGGGATCTCATATTGATTAGCGGTGGGTTGTTCTTGCTCTGGAAAAGCACGAAAGAGATTCACCAGCTTCTTGAAGGCGAATCAGGAGAGGCGTCCGTGGCCGTCAAGGCGGTATTCTCGGCGGTGATCTTGCAGATCATGGTCATAGACCTCGTATTCTCGCTCGATTCCATCATCACCGCCGTCGGCATGGTGGATGAAATCGAAGTGATGATCGCCGCCGTGATGGCTTCCGTGGGACTCATGATGTTGTTCGCGGCGAGTATCGGCCGCTTCGTCTCCTCGCATCCCACCATCAAGATGCTTGCTCTTGCCTTCTTGCTCGTGATCGGCGTGGTGCTTGTCGCGGACGGCTTCGCTTATCACGTGCCCAAGGGTTACGTCTATTTCGCCATGGCTTTCGCGCTAGGCGTGGAAGTCCTCAACATTCGCTTGCGTAAGCACGCGGCGCGTCCCGTGGAATTACACGAACGTTATAGGCGAGGCGGGGAGCCTGCTAAGGGAGCTAAAGAGTAATCTCCGCCACCACGGGCGCATGATCGGAAGGACGCTCATTGGCGCGCATTTCACGGTCGATGGTGCATCCCGCGCATTGCCGGGCCAACTCCTCGCTCAACAATACATGATCGATGCGCAGGCCGAGATTGCGCTTGAACCCATTCATGCGGTAGTCCCACCACGAATAGGATTTTTCAGGCTGCTCGAATAGCCGGAAGCTATCCTTGAGCCCAAGGGATTGGAGTTCGCGAAACGCGCCGCGTTCGGGCTCGCTGCACAAGACTTGGCCCTTCCAGGCCACCGGGTCGTATACGTCGCGGTCTTCGGGGGCGATGTTGTAGTCGCCCAGTACCGCAAGCTTCGGGTACCCCGCGGCCTCGCGCGCAATCCAGTCATTGAACGCGCGTAACCATCCAAGCTTGTAGGTGTACTTGTGGGACGTGATGCTCTCGCCATTGGGAATATAGGCGCACACCACGCGCACGCCTTCCACCGTTACCGCCAGCACGCGTTTTTGTTCATCCGCGAATTCGGGGATGCCCGCCGTTACGTCCGTGATGCCGTGCTTACTCAAGATGGCGACGCCGTTATAGGCCTTCTGGCCACGGAAAACGACTTCATATCCAGCGTCCCGGATGTCATCCGCGGGAAAATTCTGGTCTTCGCACTTGGTTTCCTGCAAGCAAACGATACTAGGCGCGCGAACCGCAAGCCAGTCCAGCAATTGCGGCAGGCGAACCTTGAGGGAGTTGACGTTCCAGGTAGCGAGTTTCATGGTGGCCTTGGCTTGGCCACCATTCTAGCCCGGCTTATTTCTTCGCCAGGGCCGCCGCGGGTGCGGAAGGTTCCGCGGCACGTTTTGCCGCGACATTCAACGGCAGGGCGGTAGTCTTGGGGTAGCCCGCGATATCGAGCGCGCCATGCCAGGCATTCGGCATGAAGCCCTTTATGACGTTCTTCCCTACCAGCAGAACAGGAACTTCCAGTTGTGCTCCGGTCAGGGCCGAGAGTTTCTTTTGAACTTGCTCGCCCTTCGCGTTCTTCTCCGCGAAGGGGACCCCGCGTTTTTCCAGTAGTTGCGCGGCATTCGTGCATGCGGGGCCGCAGTCCGTGGTGAACAACGTCACCGGATGATCGCGCATGGCGGTCTGTAAAGCGAAGTGGAGTTGCTGGCTTCCCGGGCGGTCAACGAAGCGCTTTTGTTCGACACTGGCTGCCGTGGGGGGCGGTTGCAAATCGCTGTACGTCACGGCGCCATTTTCGTCCACCCAGCGATACAACTCCGCACCGTTTGCCGGGAGCGTTATGAGAGTCAGGAGTGTGATCCAGGTTTTCATTGGTGCCTCGTAATTGCGCTGAAGGCCACATCAAGCAACCGCTATGCCGCTGTGGCGAAGGAGCGCGTCGATCTTGGGTTCTCGTCCCCGGAAGGCGACAAAGGAGTCTAGCGCCGGTCGGCTTCCGCCGACCCCCAGCACCTCTTGCCAGAAGCGCCGGCCCGCATCCGGGTTGAGAACACCTTGTTCCTCGAACAGGCTATAGGCATCGGCGGAAAGTACTTCCGCCCACTTGTAGCTGTAGTAACCCGCCGCGTAACCCCCAGCGAAGATATGGGAGAAGGAGTGAGGAAAGCGGTTATAGGCGGGTGGAAAAATCACCGCGACTTGCTGGCGGGTTTCTTCGATTAGCTGGAGAGCCGTCCCGGCGGGATCGAAGTCGTAATGCAGCCGCATGTCGAACAAGGAAAACTCCAGTTGCCGAACGAACTGCAATCCGCTCTGGAAGTTCTTGGCGGCCAGCATTTTCTCGAACAACTCCCTGGGCAGCGCCGCGCCGGTCTGCGCATGGGAAGTCATGTTGGCCAAGACGTCCCACTCCCAACAGAAGTTTTCCATGAATTGGCTGGGTAGTTCGACCGCATCCCATTCCACGCCGTTGATTCCGGACACTCCCCGGTAATCGACTTGAGTCAGCAAGTGGTGCAATCCATGGCCAAACTCGTGAAACAAGGTGGTGACCTCGTCGTGGGTGAACAAGGCGGGCTGGCCTTCAAGGGGCGCGGCGAAATTGCAAGTGAGATAAGCCACGGGGATCTGCACTCCACCGGCCAGCTTGCGCCGGGTGATGGCATCGTCCATCCATGCCCCGCCGCGCTTGGAGGGGCGGGCGTATAGATCCAGGAAAAACTGGCCCAGGGCATTCCCTGCCGGCGAGCGGATCTCGAAGAACTTCACGTCAGGGTGCCAGGTAGCACTGTGCCCCGGCACGATGATGACGCCGAAAAGCGTTTGCACGACACGGAACAACCCCTCCAACACCTTCGGTTCCGGGAAGTAACGTTTGACCTCTTGCTCCGAGAAGCTGTACCGCCGCTCGCGAAGACATTCAGAAGCGAACCCCACATCCCAGGTTTCCAGACGATCGATACCAAGTTCCTCGCGCGCAAACGCTTTCAGTTCGGCCAAGTCCTTTTGTGCATAAGGCTTCACTCGTTGCGCGAGGTCTTCCAGAAACTCGAGAACCTGGGCGGGCGAGCGCGCCATCTTCGGGGCCAGGGAAAGTTCCGCGTAATTCTTGAACCCCAGCATTTGCGCGCTCTCCCGGCGCAACTGGACGATTTCTCGAATGAGGGCGCTGTTGTCCCAATCGGACTTACCGAATTCGGAGGCGCGCGTCACGTAAGATCGGTACAACTCCTCCCGCAATGGGCGGTGAGTGGCGTACTGCATGACCGGCAAGTAGCACGGCGCGTGCAGTGTGAGTTTCCAGCCGGGGGAATCGGATTGCTTGAGGGACTGTTTGATGTCCTCCGGTACGCCGTCCAGCTCTTTTTCATCCGTGACGACTCGCGAATAAGCGTTGGTCGCATCCAACAGGTTGTCGCTGAAGCGCGAGGAGATTTGGCCAAGTTTTTCCTTGAGCGCCTTGAATTGCGTTTTTTTGTCCGCGGGCAATTCGGCCCCGCTCAACCGGAAGTCACGCAGTTCATTGCCTATGATGCGCTGTTGCGCGGGCGACAGTTGTGCGAATCCGGCGGATTCGCGCAGGGCCTTGAGCTTCGCGAATATCAGCTCGTTCTGGCTTAGTTCGGTGAAGTAGGCCGTGATCTTGGGTAAGTTGCCGTTGTAGGCTTCGCGCAGCTCCGGGGTGTTCATCACCGCGTTGAGATGCCCCACCTGGCCCCAGGCGCGCGATAGGCGCTCGTTGGCCTCGTCCAGCGGGGCGATGAAGTTATCCCAAGCGGGCGCCTCGGTCATGCGCGCCAATTCGGCGATCAGGGTCCGGTTCTCCTGGAGAAGATCGTCCACGGCGGGGGTGACATGTTCCGCTTTGATACTAGCGAAACGCGGTAGGCCCGAAAAATCGAGTAAAGGGTTCATGGGGATTCATGCGGAAGAGTGTTCGTAGACCAAGCGGCCGCTCACCACGGTGTAGCGTACCTGCCCAGGTAGCACGCGGCCGGCAAAGGGGGTGTTGCGGCCCTGGCTGATAAAACGCGACGGGGTCACCGCCTCGCTGTGAGAGGGGTCGAACACACAAAGGTTCGCGGGCAGGCCCACTTGCAACCGGCCAGTGTCCAAGCCCAGGACCCGGGCCGGCTCGACGGTGATGCGCGCCAGGGCGTCCTTCAATGCAATGCCAGTTTCCTGCGCCCATTTCAGCGTCAAGGGAAGTAGCAGTTCCAGCCCCGTGGCCCCCGCTTGCGCTTCGCCGAAGGGGATCTGTTTGCCATCGTCATCCACGGGCGTGTGGTCTGAACAGATGGCGTCGATGGTGCCATCGGCCAGTCCGGCGCGTAGGGCCTCGCGGTCGCTTAGAGTTCGCAATGGCGGGATCAGGTAACAGTTGGTATCGAAGTACCCGATATCGAGCTCACTCAAATGAATATGGGTAGCCGCCACGTCGCAGGTGACGCTGAGCCCGTCGACCTTCGCCCGGCGGATCATGTTCACACTGTCAGCGCAGGAAATTCTGCCAATGTGCACGCGGGCGCCGGCTTCTCGCGCCAACAGCAAGATGGCGGCCAAGGCGACGGTTTCGGCGCTGGCTGGGATGGAAGGAAGTCCGAGCCGGGTAGCAACTTCCCCGTCGTGTGCAATGCCGCCTCGTGAAAGAGACTCGTCCTGGGGCTGCAACCACACTCCCAGCGCGAAGGTGGACGCGTACTGCAGGGCATGCAGTAGAACCAGTTTGTCATCCAGCGGGTAATTGGCCTGCCCGAAGGCGATGCAACCAGCCTCGCGCAGCTCCGCCATTTCCGTGAGCCGCACGCCCTTTAGCCCTTGCGTCAGCGCGCCGATGGGCAGCACTTCCGCGAGGTTGAGACGGCGTGCGCGGGCCTTGAGCATGTCGACCAGCCCCGGTTCGTCCAGGGGCGGATCCGTATCCGGGGGGCACACGACACTGGTGACCCCTCCCGCGACAGCCGCTCGCAGTTCGCTTTCCAGAGTTGCCTTGTATTCGAACCCTGGCTCGCGCAAGCGGGCACACAGGTCCACGAGCCCCGGGCATACCACCAGCCCAGTGGCGTCGATCTCGCGACCGGCGGTGCAACCGGCAGGAGGTGTATCCATCGCCACCAGAACACCGCTCGCGATGAACAAGTCTCGGACTTGATCCAAACCCGTGGCGGGATCTATGACGCGGCCCTGGCGCAGGGCGATGTTGGTTTCGTTATTCATGCGCCCCTCCGCCCGCGAGCAAACTCATCACCGCCATTCTCACCGCGATACCAAAGGTGACTTGCGGCAAGATAACGGACTGGGCGCCATCCGCCACGGCGGAATCGATTTCCACGCCGCGGTTCATGGGGCCAGGATGCATCACGATGGCGTCGGGCCTGGCCTGGGCGAGCTTTTCTGGGGTGAGGCCGTAGTGTTTGAAGAACTCCTGCGCGCTCGGTAGCAGGGCGCCGTTCATACGCTCGTTCTGGAGGCGCAGCATGATGACGACGTCGGCATCGCGTAATCCCCCAGCCATGTCGTTGAACACGCGCACGCCCATGGATTCCGCCTGCCGGGGAATCAACGTGCGCGGGCCTATGATGCGGACCTCGGCGGCCCCCAGGGTGTTCAAGGCATGAATGTCCGAGCGCGCCACCCGCGAATGCAGGACGTCGCCCACAATCGCCACGATCAGGCCAGAAAAATCGCGCTTGTAATGGCGAATGGTGAACATGTCCAGAAGCCCTTGTGTCGGATGGGCATGCCTGCCATCGCCCGCGTTGATCACGTGCACGTGGGATTGAACATGCTTGGCAATCAAGTGGGCGGCGCCACTTTGGTTGTGGCGGACGATGAACATGTCCGCGTGCATGGCGGAGAGATTGGCCACGGTATCCAGCAGGCTTTCTCCCTTGCTCTGGGAAGAGGCGGCCACATTCAAGTTGATGACATCGGCGGAAAGTCGTTTTGCCGCGATCTCGAAGGTGGTACGTGTCCGGGTGCTCGGCTCGAAGAACAGATTGAACACGGACTTTCCGCGCAGCAGAGGCACCTTCTTCACTTCCCGGTCCGTGACGGAAATGAAAGATTGGGCCGTATCCAAAATTCTCAGCAATATTTCCCTGGGCAGGCTCTCGATGGTTAACAGGTGCTTGAGCTTACCGTCGGCAGTGAGTTGCGGATTGGTCATGATTCGGTGGCTTGATATTCCAGGGTGAGCTTGCCATCGGGCGCGCGCAAGAGTTCCACCCGCTGGTTCGCGGGGATATCGAGGACAGCCCCCACCGCGTCCGCCGCGATGGGAAGCTGGCGGCCACCCCTGTCCACCAAGGCCGCAAGCCACAAGGTTCCCGGTCTGCCGTAGTCGAAGATTTCATTGATGGCGGCCCGCACGGTTCTTCCGGTGTAGAGCACGTCGTCCACCAAGAGGAGGTTACGGTTCTCGACCTTGAAGGGAATATCCGAGGGCTTGACGCCAGGGTGCAGCCCCACCCGCCCGTAGTCGTCCCGGTAGAAGGAAACGTCTATCGTACCCATCGGCACGGTCAGGCCGAGGGCTTGGTGCAAACGTTCGGCGACCCACACCCCGCCCGTTCGGATGCCGATGATTCCCAAGTCCGCATTGGCCCTATCGCGTAGTTTCTCGGCGAGGGTTGCCAGCAATGTCTCAGGATCGGGTAGCGCGGGAAGCAAGCTCAAAGAAAGTCTCCAATATCTGTTGTGCGGCCACCTGGTCCGTGCGGTGTTTTCGCGCCGGCCAGCCTGCGCCGGTTTCCCTCAACAACTCACCGGCCGAGCTGGAACTGTAAGCCTCATCGACCATCAGCGCGGGAAGCCCAAAGCGCTTGTGCGCACGCTGCGCAAAGGTCCGGCATTTCTTGGCCAATGGGTGCTCTCGCTCATCGTCGTATTTTGGCAACCCCACGACGAGCAGAACCGGCCGCCATTCCCGGACCAGGGGTTCGATCACATCCATATCGTTTAGCGGCCCTTGCAGCCCCAAGGCCGCGAGAGGATGAGCAAGCTTCACCTCCAGGTCACCTACCGCCACGCCTAAACGCTTTGTCCCCCAATCGAAGGCGAGAACGGTTCCGCGTTTGGGCGGATGCGCGAGCGCTAGGGAAATACCTGCCGCCTCATGCTCAGGCATGCCCCACGTCGTCGGAGAGATGGGCGGCGCTGATTCCCAGCAAATCCATGGCCGCCTCAAACCGCGCGCTGGGTGGTAAGTCGAACATCACCCCCAGATTCGCGGGCACGGTGAGCCAGGCGTTTTGTTTGATTTCTTGCTCCAGCTGCCCCGGCGCCCAGCCAGCATACCCGAGGAAAACCAGAAGATCCTTCGGGCCTTGGCCTTCGCCCACGGCCTGCAATATATCCCTTGAAGTCGTGAGCGCAATGTCCTCCCGCACCGCCAGCGTGGATTGCCACTCGCCCACGGGACGATGCAGCACAAAGCCCCGGTCCACTTGAACGGGACCGCCGTAATACACCGGCAGCTTCCCGCGCCGCTTATCCCGCAAGGGGATTTCTATCTGGTCGAAAAGCGATCTCAATGTCATCTCAATCGGGCGGTTCACCACCAGACCCAGCGCCCCTTGATTGTTGTGCTCGCAAATATAGGTCATGGACTTGGAAAAGTTCGGATCCGCCATGTTGGGCATGGCGATCAAGAAGTGGTGGGAGAGATTGATGGCATCCATGTTCGCCCCCATTTTAGCCTTGTGCCAAGGGCGAGGCCAGCACCAAGAGCGTGTATCACGGCCAATGGAGCATCCTTTGGTAACATCGCCGCGCTAAACCATCGAGGAATAACCTGGCTACGGAATACGAAATCGCGGCTTTTCTAGCGGAAGTGGAACGCCGGGCATATAAGCAGGCCGTCTTCGCGGTGCGAGACGAGCACACTGCATTGGATATCGTCCAGGATTCGATGCTCAGGCTGGCCGAGCGCTATAGCGCAAAACCCGCCGGGGAACTCCCGCCGCTGTTCCAGCGCATATTGCAGAACACCATTCGGGATTACTATCGGCGGCAGAAGGTGCGCTCGCTGTGGACCACCTTATTGTCTTCGCTGGCTCCGGCGGCGGCCGATCCCAACGAGGACTACGATCCCCTCGACCGCATGATCGTGCATGACGGCATGAACCGTGCTGGCACGCCCGAAGAGCAAGTTGGAAGACAGAAGGTCATGGCAGCCATCGAAATGGGAATCGAGAAACTTCCTGGCCGTCAACGCGAGGCCTTTTTGTTGCGTTACTGGGAAGAGTTAGACGTCGCGGAAACAGCCAAGGCCATGGGTTGCTCGGAGGGCAGCGTTAAAACGCATTGCTCGCGTGCGACCCATGCCCTTGCCGGGTTCCTGCGCGCCAAGGGAGTCACGTTGTGAACGAGCAAGAATTCGCGCGGAAAGTGGCGCAAAACCTGGATGAACAACTGGGCGGACTACCCCCCTCCACCTTGTATAAGCTGGAGGCCATCAGACGAGGGGCGCTAGCCCATGTTCACGCCACCACGGCGTTGGGAGGACGCTTCCCTGCCTGGAAGTGGGCGGCTCCCGCGATGCTGGTGGTGCTTGCCTTCACGGCCTATTTCCTGCGCAACGACAGTGTCTCGGACGCCTATGAACTGGAGGCCCAGATGCTTGCGGACGATCTCCCCATCCATGCATACCTTGACGAGGGCTTCGAAACTTGGCTGCAAAAAACCGCGGACGACTAGCCGCATCGATTAGCGTCGCTTGCCTCCTCGCCGCGCTCGGGGGGCCGGCCATGGCCGAAGGGCCCGAATGGGCAAGTCTGGCACCTGAGCATCAGCGGATTCTGGCTCCGCTTGCCGAGGATTGGCCCAACATCGATTTGGAGCGAAAGACCAAATGGATCGCCATCGCCAAGCGGTACCCTTCCATGAATCCCGGCCAGCAGTCGCGCCTGCAGGCGCGCATCAAGCAATGGGCTTCATTGAGCTTGAGCGAGCGTGCGCGCGTGCGAGAGCAGTACAAGAAGCTCAAGGAGTTGCAGCCCGAAAAAAGAAAAGAGATCCAACAAAAATGGCAGGAGTACGACAGCCTGACCGAAGAAGAAAAAGAGGATCTGCGGCAAAGCCCGCCCAAGAAATAGGCCTTATCCGCGCGCCCCAGCCGTGTTAACTCTAGCCAGCCGGCGAAGACGTTTTGCCAGCATGGCTTACGAAGCCATGCTGATCGCCGCGGTACTGTTCGTCTCCGGATTCCTTTTAGTGCCCATCGTTCAGTGGCTTCCCGAAGGCGGGCGTAGGGCCGTGCTACAGATGTGTTTGTTGGCGGTGGCTGGGGTCTACTGCGTTGCGTGCTGGGTGAGGGGACGCACTTTGCCCATGAAGACCTGGGGCATTCGTGTCGCCCAAAAATGGGGGGGTCCTTCACGCTACGGCTGGCCATCGCCCGCTATCTTCTGGCGGTGCCGAGCGTAGGCGTGGCCGGGGCAGGCTTGCTGTGGTCTGTCTTGGACCGGTAAAAACAGTTCTTACATGACCGGCTGGCCGGCACGCGCTTGTTCAATGCAAATTCTTCAGCGGCGCTCAAACCTTCGAATGGTTCCGATTGCGACCACGAGAAATAGCAGGGTCGGGAGTATGGCGGTGACCAAGGGGGGCCAGGCAGCTAGGAGCCCCACGTGGCTAAACAGGCGGTTGAGCAAATGAAAGCCCAAACCCAGCATGATGCCGGCTAAAATTTTTCCTCCTATGCCGCCTGCGCGCGCGTTCATGTAAGCGAAGGGTAAGGCCAGCACCATCATCACCAGCACGGCGATGGGATAAACGACCTTGGTCCATAGCGCGATCTGGTAACGCGCCGAGTCTTGGCCGTTGTTACGAAGATGCTGGATGTAGGAAAACAAAGTCCACAGCGACATGCGTTGCGGGGGCACCAGCAGCACACTCAAGATATCGGGAGTGAGCACGGAGTTCCATTTCTGATGCTCCTCGCGCCCGGCGGAGGACCGGTTGTCTCCAAACTTCGTCAGTACGACGTCCTTCAGATTCCATTGGTTGCTCCCGGCGTACACCGCCTCCTTCGCCAAGCGAATGGTGTGCAGCCGGTGGTCTTCGCCGAATTCGTAGATCTTGATTTCTTGCAGCGAGGAGTCGTGCATCACGCGGCCGACGTTCACGAAACTCAAGTTGTCCTTGACCCAAAGCCCGGATCGGAAAGACTGGGCCACCACGCTACTGGTTTGTTTGAGCCTTAGTCTTTGCGCCGCCTCCTCGCTCATGGGCGCAAGATATTCACCCACGACAAGCGTTGTCAGGGCCAGGACGATACCCACTCCGGCCAGCGAGCGGGAAACGCCGAGAATGGAAACGCCCGCCGTGCGCATGACCGCATACTCTGAATGCGTCACCAGTTGCGCGATGGCCAGCAGCGACCCAATCAGCGCGGCAACCGGCAGCAGTTCGTATAGGTGGCCCGGAAGACTGAGCACGATGAAGGTCATGGCATAGCTCAGCTTGTAACCTCCCGCGCCTATATCCTTCAGCTCGTAGATCAAATCGAAAAACCCAAACAGCATGAGCAAGGCCGCCAGCACCAACAAGATATTCCCGAGGACCAGATTGCCGATGTAGCGGCGGATGATTCTCATGGTCCGCGCCGGTAGAAGGGGCGTGGCGACAAGCGGTGATAAATCAGCGCCGCGCAAATGAGTGCCATGGCTAGGTTCAGGCCGGTGAGCCCAGCGACAAATCCAAAACGTTCCCGCTCCACCCAAGATTGGACGGCGCTCACCAGGTTGTTGTACACGAGGTAGAGCAAGGCGGCCAGAATCAAATTGAAGGAGCGGCCCGTGCGCGGGTTCACGGCGGAGAGCGGGATCGCGAAAAAGGCCAGTACGAGGGTCGACGCGGGTAGGCCGAAGCGCCATACCAGTTCCGCCATGTCTTCGCGTTTGTCGCTGCGCAGAAGCACGGGCGTGGGTTTCGATTTGTAGGAAGGGAAAAAAGCCCTGGCCTCGCCCTGCTCGATCAGAATCGAATAGCGCTCGAAGTTCACGACTTTGTAGTCCGCCTGGCCAGGGAGACCTTCGTAACGGCGGCCCTTGAGCATGACCAGATAACGGTAGCCATTTTCGTGAGTGTCCACGAAACCGCGCTGGGCGATGGTGACGCCTTGTTGCAGGTTCTCGATG
>SHXO01000036.1 GCA_009693245.1 Betaproteobacteria bacterium
CTCAACACGATAAGTAAAACTCTGCGCTAACTCTGCCACCGACGCAGTATCCAATGGCTTGGCAGGTGCGGCATCACTAACAGTAACTTTATTCTTGGCGAGGAACTCGGCTAAGACATCCAGCGAAACCGCGAAATTTACATTTTGCGGAATATCCCCCGTGGTGATTGCTGAGCGAAGCGCATCGAGTTTCGCTTGAACCACCCCCACAACGAGGCCAGAGGCATCCATCACCGGACCACCGCTATTACCCGGCTGAACAGGCGCGGTAATCTGTATCTCACCGGCAGCATCCCTGAGGCCACGTAAGCCGCTGACAAGGCCAGATGTAAAGTTGCCGCCACTGGTTAGAGACCCCGACAGCGGGAATCCAAACACCATCACCGCTTCGCCCAGCCGGACACTGCGAGGGCTGCGTAGCCTTGCCGTCGAGCCTTTGAGTCCCGTTACACGAATCAAAGCCAAGTCAATTAAAGCATCGGCATCCACCACCGCACCAGTACGACGTCCATCGGAAGCAAGCACCTCCACAGACGTACAGCCATCAACGACATGCTGGTTTGTCACTAATAGACCGGGGGCCACAGCAAAAGCAGTACCAGACGACACCTGCGCTGCTGCGTATGGCGCAAAGAGTAATGCAGCGATAAACCAGAAATTCTTCACTAGCACCCCGTGAAGTCCCTTGCCTGACACTCACGCGCCAGCTTCTGTGCTTCAGCTATTTGTTGGGTGTTCATTCGCTTGGCCATAATGTCGCGGTTCTGCACGGCGTTAGCATCACCTTTCACCGCTGCGAGGTTGAACCACATATGGGCGCGGACATCATCCATAGGCACACCCCGACCCTTGTCATACATCGCGCCGAGGTTGGACTGCGCATTTGCATGCCCCTGAGCAGCAGCTAACCTGAACCACTTCAGCTTTACGCGTGCAGCCAAGTTTCCGAGAAAGCCAGGAACGCAGTGCTGCTATTTACCCTGCCCGCGAACTCCCTAGGAAATGCCTGGCCCTTCACGGCGTTACCGTTAACCGAAGCTCGTACGGATTTCGCCTCCACGAAAAGGGAAAGCATCTGATGTTGTCCCGTCGCGGATTTTTCCTTTGGGAAGTCCACGACGAACGGTGCACCGAGTTCACCCCAATTCAAGCTGACTTGGCCCACGCTGCTGCGGAACCATTCCGTATAGGTGGAGCGCGTGTCTCCGGCCGCCACGAAATCCCAAGCTGGCGCCAGCCGGCAATTGGATAAGCCCTTTACTCCCTGGAAGGCACCGAAGTGAGCGACGAAACCAGTCTTGAGATATTGCGCGAGCGGCTCGTTGTCGGTGAGGCAAAGGTTGGGCGCCGCACTGTTTTTGCCGTCCCCATGAGGATCGAGCAACAGGAATGCCGCGTGGCCCCGGCCGCGAGGCGAGAGCACCACGCGGAAAAAACTGACGAGCGTGACGAAAGGGCCATCCGCGCTCTCCTTCAGATACATGCCTGGATTTTCACCAGACCAATCGATGGTTCCTGGATGAACTAACGAGTACGTCACGGGTTTCTCCTTTTACGGCCAGAGGCTACATGCTAGCTCATTGCGGAACGCTGGCAAATACCGCGAGGCACGAGGCTACAATGGAAAAAATTTCGAGGTGGCGGTAGGAGGGATCATGCGTCTTTGCACCATCAAGATGGACGGCACCGAAACGGCTGCCGTGGTCACGGGGGCCGGTGTGGTTCCGGTAAAACGAATCAATCTACACCATGGGTTGTCCTGGGCCACGGAGCTTCTTGCCTTGATCGAGCAAGGTTTGGCGCCCGCCCTGGCACGCGACGCCGACCGCACTCCAGGCGCCCTGGATCCTGCTCGCGCCGAATATGGCCCGCTCTACCGCCGCCCCCGAAAAATCTGGGGTATCGGCCTTAACTACCGCGACCATGCCTCGGATCTCCAGGCGCCATTCCCGGCAGAGCCCGCGTCCTTCATGAAGGGCGATCACACCATCATTGGCCCTGGAGATGACATCGTTCTTCCGCCTGAGTCCGAGCGCGTGACCGCGGAAGCGGAGCTGGGCGTGATTATCGGCAAGACCTGCCGCTTCGTGAGCGAAGAGCAGGCGGCGAGCTTCGTGGCGGGTTACTGCTTGATTAACGACATGACGGCGGAGGATATCCTGCGGAAGAATCCGCGCTTCCTCACGCGATCGAAGAACTTCGACACCTTCTTTTCCTTTGGCCCCGAGCTCGTGACTCCCGACGAGGTGCTCGATGTATCGCAATTACGCGTGGGTACCTACAAGAATGGCCTGGTCCATCGCGAGAACGTGGTGTCCAGCATGGCCTTCTCGCCGAACTATTTGGTGGCCTTCCATTCGCAGGTGATGACGCTTTATCCGGGAGATATCATCAGCACCGGCACCCCTGGCGCCGTAGTGATCCAGGACGGCGACGTGGCGGAGTGCCGCATCGAAGGCTTGGGCCGGCTGAAGAACCCGGTGCGAAAGCGGGTTAAGCCCGGCAGCTATTCAGCCCTAGCTTCGGCCGGGGTGTAACCCCCTTAGCCGGCATATTCTCCAAACCTGTCAACAATGAGTCCGCAACAGGCTAATTCATATCGCCACCGCAGCGGACGAAATTGCAGACGCGCTTGCAGTCCTGAGAGAATCCGCATTCGAAGAGCGCGACCTTGCCCTTGCCCTGGTCGTCCACGCCGCAGCGTTCGCCCGCGGCCATGGTGTGAGCGCTGGGCCGCCATTCACATTGATGGCAGGCGGTGAGGCCAGGCAACTCGAGGGATTCTTGCCGCGAAAACTTGGGTAGCGCGCTGCTGCCACCTTCCGCATCCAGGTCGTCGCCTGCCATGGCTGAAGAGCTTAGCGCTAACAACACTAACCATACGAGGATCGATAGCCGTCTCATTTGGGCTTCTCCACTTCGCTACAACACTGCGTATTCTGGCACTTTCGCGCTTAATGTGCACTGGCTCCGGTTGCGTCCTTGAGAGGAGGCGCTTGCGCCTTCGTGCGATTGATGCGAACCACCTCGGGAAGCCGTCTTAACCCGCGCATGATTTGCGCAAGATGTAGCCGGTTGCGTGCCTGAAGAGTGAAGTGGACGGTGGTGTAGGCATCGGAGTCCGCGGGCTCCACGTTCACGCTTTCGATATTGGAGTTGTGCTGAGCGATTTCCGCCGCCACCTTGGCCAGGACGCCCATTTCATTGGACGCGACCAGATCGATGTTCACGGGGAATACCCGCTGCGTATCTGGCGCCCATTCGATATCGAGCCACTTGCTTGGATCGCGGTTGGCCTTCGCGGACACGGGGCAGTCGTGGGTGTGCACCACCATTCCCCGTCCCTTTCGAATGAGCCCCCGCACGGGATCGCCCGGGATGGGGCGGCAGCATAGGGCGAATTGCAAGGCCATCCCCTCGGAGCCGCGGATCACGACGGGGCCCGGGGGCACGGCCGGGTTCATGACTTCCTTGGCGTTCTTTCCGAAGGAAATCAGCTGGCGCGCGACCACGATGGCGAGTTGTTGGCCCAGGCCGATGTCCTCCAGAATCTCCTGCCGGGATTTACCGCTGGACTCCTTGCCCAGGCGTTCCCAGCGGCGCATGTCGATGGATTCGAGACTGGAACCTATGGCGCTTAGTGCCTGCGCCAGCAAGCGCTCGCCAAATTGGGCGGATTCTTCCGATTCCAGATTTCTCAGGAAATGGCGTATGTGGTGCCGCGCCTTGGCCGTGCCGGCGAAGTTGAGCCAGACGGGATTGGGTTTCCCATTGGCGGCGGTGATGATTTCAACGCGGTCACCGTTCTTGAGTTCGGTGCGCAGGGGTACCAGTTCCTGGTTGATTTTGGCGGCCACGCAGCGGTTACCGATGTCGGTGTGAACGGTGTAGGCGAAATCGACACAGGTCGCCCCCCTTGGCAAGGCCAGGATATCCCCCTTGGGCGTGAACACATAGACCTCGTCGGGAAACAAATCCACCTTGAGGTGCTCCAGGAACTCCAGGGAATCGCTGCTCTGGGACTGCACCTCCAGCAGGCTTTGCAGCCATTGATACGTGTTACGTTGTAGCTCCGTGAGCGAGGCGTCCGTGCTCTTGTAGAGCCAGTGCGAGGCGACGCCAGCGTCGGCGATACGATTCATTTCCTGGGCTCGAATCTGCAATTCGATGGGGTTGCCGAAGGGGCCGAACAGGATCGTATGCAGCGACTGGTAGCCGTTGGCCTTGGGGATCGCGATGTAGTCCTTGAATTTGCCCGGGATGGGCTTGTACAAGCCATGCAACTCTCCCAAGGCGAGATAGCACTGCGCCAAATCCTTCACCACCACGCGAAACCCGTAGATATCCGTCACCTCGGCGAAGCTCAGGTGTTTCTCCTGCATTTTGTGGTAGATGCTGTACAAATCCTTCTCGCGCCCCGTGACGGCGGCATCGATTCCCGCGGCGGCCAGCCGTTGCTTGATGGCGCTTTGAATCTTGTCGATCACTTCCATGCGGTTGCCCTTGCCGGCCTCGAGCGCTTTCTTGAGCACCCCATAGCGTATGGGGTAGAGGTTGCGAAAGGCGAGTTCGTGCAACTCGCGGTACAGCCCATTTAATCCGAGGCGGTTGGCGATGGGCGCGTAGATCTCGATGGTCTCGCGCGCTATACGAGCACGCTTTTCCGCCTGCATCGCATCCAGCGTGCGCATGTTGTGCAGGCGGTCGGCGAGCTTGATCAGGATCACCCGCACGTCTCTCGCCATGGCGAGCAGCATCTTGCGGAAGTTCTCCGCCTGCGCATGTTCGTGGCTTTCGAATTCGATCTTGTCGAGCTTCGACACGCCGTCCACAAGTTCGGCCACCAGCTTGCCGAATTTCGCGCTGATTTCGCCCTTGGTAACGCGCGTGTCTTCCATCACATCATGCAAGAGCGCGGCCGTGAGCGCTTGCGCGTCCAGATGCCATTCCATGAGGATGCTTGCGACGGCGAGCGGATGCGATATGTAGGGTTCGCCAGAGCGGCGGTATTGCCCTTCATGAGCAGCCTCCGAGAATTCAAAGGCCGCTTGTAACTGTTGTAGATCTTCGGGCTTTAGGTAGGCCGATGCTTCGCTGAGGAGAGATTGCGCTTCGGACATGTTCCTGTGCGGCCTTGCGCGAAGTGCTTCAATGAGGGTTGGAGGACGCCTTCCTTGATGAGAACTCGAACAAGGGCGGTAATCAGGTGTTGGTCTTGTTGAGGACCTCTTCGCCAATCTTCCCCATGGCGATCTCGCGCAAGGCGATAACGGTAGGTTTGTCCCGGTTGGCTTCCACCAATGGGCTGGCACCTTGCGCCAGCTGCCGCGCCCGGTGTGTGGCGGCCAAGGTCAGCATGAAGCGGTTGCTAATATTTTTCATACAATCGTCCACGGTAATACGTGCCATCTGGTTTTCTAATCCCTAGATTACTTTTTTCGTGGAAGAACTATTTCATCGCATTGATCAGCGCGCTGTGCATGGCGAGTTGCCGCGCCGCGCGTAATCGTTGTGCTCGAACGATGCTATGCAAATCTTCCACGGCATCTTCAAATCTCTGATTGATAATAACATAGTCGAATTCGCTCACGCGGCTGATCTCGTCGCGCGCTGCCGCCAGCCGGCGCTCGATGACCGCGGCGCTGTCTTGCCCGCGGTTAGTCAGCCTCTCCCGCAGAGCCGCCGCCGAGGGGGGCACGATGAACACGCTCACGCATTGAGGAAATAACGTGCGTACTTGCGCGGCCCCCTGCCAGTCGATTTCGAGCAACAGGTCCGCACCCTTTTTCATCCGGTCCGATATCCAGGCCTGCGAAGTGCCGTAGTAGTTGCCGTGCACCTGCGCGCTTTCCAGAAAGGCCCCCTGTTCCAGCATTTCTTGGAACTTGGCCCGCGTGACGAAGTGATACTGCCGGCCATCGGTTTCCCCCGGCCTGGGCTCACGGGTCGTGTACGACACGGACAGCTCGATGGCCGGGTCGCGCGCGAGCAAGGCGTTCACCAAGCTGGTCTTACCCGCGCCCGAAGGCGCGCATACGATGAATAAGGTGGACATGATCAAGAGCCCCTGGCCGGTGCGGACCGAAACTATGGCTTATTATCTGCGGTCATCGCGCCGGGCTTGACCTTACTCGATGTTCTGGACTTGCTCGCGCATCTGCTCGATGAGCACCTTCAAATCCATGGATGCGCGCGAGACTTCGACATCCACGGACTTGGACCCAAGCGTATTGGTTTCGCGGTTGAGTTCCTGCATGAGAAAGTCCAGGCGTTTCCCGGCGGCGCCGCCTTCTTCCAGGATGCGCCGGGTTTCTCCCAGGTGGGCGCACAGGCGTGCCAATTCTTCATCCACGTCCACCTTGCTGGCGAACAACACGAGTTCTTGCCGTATGCGATCCTCATCCAGGCTCGCCACTGCTTCGCGTAGCTTACTGGACAGGCGCTCCTGGTATTGGGTGACGAGCTGCGGGATGCGCGGTTTGACCTGCGCCACGATCGCTTCCATTTTATTCACCCGGTCCAGCAGTATTTGCTTGAGTTTCTCGCCCTCACGCGCGCGGCTCGCGCTAAATTCGCCGAGTACCTTGACCAACAGCGCTTCGCATTGCTCGCGCAGTTGGTCCATGGGAAGGGAATCCGAGTCGGTCATCCCGGGCCAGCGCAACACGTCGGCCACGCTCAAGCCTTGCGCTTGCGGGAACGCCGCGCGCGCCTGGGTCTCCAAGCGCAGCAAGCGCGCGAGCATCTCGCCGCTCAATTTGTCCGGTAACTCGCTTTGCGCCTTGCGCGCGAAACTTACCCGGCATTCCGCCTTGCCGCGAGACAAACGCGCGTTGGCGATCTCTCGCAACGCGGGTTCGATGCCGCGCAATTCTTCCGGGAGGCGAAATTGAAGATCGAGATAACGGTGGTTGACCGAGCGCAACTCGACGGTAATCGTACCGAGCGATTGCTCCTCGCTCAGGGAAGCAAATCCCGTCATGCTGCAAATCATTCAGTCTCCTCGAATCCTCACGACTTATAATGCCCATCTCCCAACGGCGGCGCAGGATAGCATAGACCTCTCGCGCCGTACGCCCATCGTACCCCTACCTTTACCACCATTGTTCATGCGCCCCAGCGGAAGAAAACCCGACCAACTCAGACCCGTTCGCATTACGCGCGGATACACCAAACATGCGGAGGGATCGGTGCTGGTGGAATTCGGCGATACCAAAGTGATCTGCACCGCTTCCATCGAGGAGAAGGTGCCCTCCTTCTTGAAGGGCAAGGGCAAGGGGTGGCTCACCTCGGAGTACGGCATGCTGCCGCGTTCCACGGGGACGAGAATGCAACGCGAAGCCAGCAGCGGGCGCCAATCGGGACGCACGCAAGAGATACAACGCCTCATCGGGCGCAGCCTGCGGGCCGTGGTGGATCTCGCGGCGTTGGGCGAGCGCACCATTCAATTGGATTGCGATGTCATCCAAGCCGATGGCGGTACGCGCACCGCGAGCATCACGGGCGCTTACGTCGCCGTACACGATGCGGTGAGCCGGCTGCTCGAGGCGAAGGTGCTCGCCAAGTCCCCCATCGTGGGTTATGTCGCGGCGGTGTCCGTGGGCATCTATCAAGGAATGGCCGTGCTGGACTTGGACTATGCGGAGGATTCGGCCTGCGAAACCGACATGAACGTCGTCATGACGGGTGACCGGGGCTTGGTGGAAGTGCAAGGAACGGCCGAGGGCGCGCCCTTTACCCGTGACGAGTTGAATGGCTTGCTCGATTTCGCGCAAGCAGGTATTGGCCAATTGGTGGCCGCCCAGAAAGCGGCGCTGGGCCTGGAGTGATGAAGCAGCTTGTCATCGCCAGCAACAATGCAGGCAAGCTGCGCGAGCTGGAGAGTCTTCTTGGCCCCCTTGGAATTGAAGTCATAGCGCAATCCAGGCTGGGCATCCCAGAGGCGGAGGAACCTCACGCGACCTTTATCGAGAACGCCTTGGCGAAAGCCCGGCACGCCAGCCAAGCGAGCGCTCTTCCGGCGCTGGCGGATGATTCCGGTCTCTGCGTGGAGGCCTTGCAGGGGGCACTGGGCGTGCACTCCGCCCGCTTCGCGGGAGAGCCCAAATCGGACGAGCGCAATAACGATCTGTTGTTGCAGCGCCTGGCGGATAGTAAGAATCGCCGGGCGTACTACTACTGCATCGTTGTGCTCGTGCGGGGTCCGCTGGACCCGCGGCCCTTGATCGCGGAGGGGGTGTGGAACGGCGAGATACTGAGTCAACGGCGCGGCAGCGAGGGCTTCGGTTACGACCCGTTATTTCTCGACCCGGTGCTGGGCAAAACCGCCGCGGAGTTGAGCCTCGGAGAAAAGAACAAGGTGAGCCACCGGGGACAAGCACTAGCCCGTTTGTGCGCGTATCTAAGCCCCGCGCCAGCAGTATAACCGTGACATCGATGGCGCACCCTCGGGCGAGGATGCCCAAATCAAGCTAAACAAGTACAGACTAGTTCCGATAAGAGCCTGAGCCTTCCCCTTCAATCGCTTGAATTAACCCAAAGCCCATGCCGTACGCGGAAACCAAGCAACGAAGCGCCGAACTGTTGCGATTGATCATTCCCCTCTTGTCTAGACACGAGGCGGCGTGCAATCCCATGACCTTTGCGTTGTGGTACGAATACATGGCGGGGCTCAATATGCCGCTCAAGCAAGCGATGGATCGGATAATCGATGAGGACAAGACACTGACTGACTCGCAAGCCGAGAAACTCTACCGCCTTCATATCATGGGCCGCGACGACGAAGCGCAAGACAAGTACGAGTCGGATTTCAAGCGCCTAGTCGGTGAGGTTTCCGGGGCCGCCACACAAGCCGAGGTGAAGGCAAGCGACTACGTGAGTGCCCTGGGCCGGCACGGCTCGGTGCTCCAAAACCCGGAAGGCAGCGAAGCCGTGGCCGGCGTGATGCAAGCGCTACTCAACGATACCTTGATGGTTCGCAAGTCCGTGGGGCTCCTCAGCGATGAGTTGAAGGCGAGCCTCAAGGAAGTGGAGGAATTGCGGAAGGAATTGGAGAGGATCCAGGACCAAGCGCTTATCGATCCGCTCACGGGAGTCAAGAACCGCAGGGGCTTGGAAAGGGTCGTCGAGGATCTGCAAGCCGCCTCCAAGTCCGGCTTGAGTGGATGCAGCGTCATCATGGCCGACATCTATCACTTCAAGCAGATCAACGATTCCCACGGACATATGCTGGGAGACAAGGTCATCCGCAGTGTCGCCCAATTGCTGGTCGCCGCGGTAAAGGGCCAGGACACCGTGTCGCGCTAGGGCGGCGAGGAATTCCTCATTCTGCTGCCCGGCACTCCGCTCGCCGGGGCGAAGGCCCTGGCCGAAACCATCAGGATCACGCTGGAGCGCGGACGCATCCGCAAGATGGATAGCAGCGAATACATCGGCGCGGTGAATGTGTCGGCGGGCGTTGCTTGCCACCGTCCCAACGAATCCTTCGACGAATTACTACAGCGCGCGGACCGGGCGCTCTATGCCGCGAAGTCTGCTGGCCGCAATCGCGTGATGGCGGCGCCGTGAAAACCGCAGGCTAGCGCACTCGCCTCCCGAGGATGACGAGGTCGCGGTCGTCCGTGTCCAATCTCGCCACTTGCGGAAGAAAGGCCCATTGCTCGAAGCCGAAGGCGCGAAACAACGCCAAACTGGGAAGATTGTGGGCGAATATAAACCCCAGCAAGATTTCCACGCCGATGTTAGGTGAATGCACGATGGCATCGCGCAGCAAGTCGTGCCCAATGCGCCGCCGGCGGTACACCTCATCCACATAGAGGCTCAGCTCGGCCGTCTTGTTGTAGGCGGGCCGCCCGTAGAACGCCGAGAAACTTAGCCACGCGATCACCTTGTCGCTGTCCTCCACGACCCACAGAGGCCTGAAGTCCGGGCGGTGGTCGCGAAACCACGGCAGGCGCGCTTCCGTTGTGACCGGCTGGGTGTCCGCCGTCACCATGCGCGAGGGGATCGTGGCGTTGTAAATCTCCAGGATGCGTGGAAGATCGGACTCGTTCGCAAGGCGTCTTATCATGCGTGTAAGGATGGTCGCGGGGGCGCAATACCGTAACGCAAGATATCACTTAACGGCGGGCCCAGCGAGTGAAGGTGCGCCTCAGCCTCAAGCCGGCGGGTTGCGTGTCGTTAGCGCAATCCATGACTGGTTCCTAGACCGAGCAGATTGATCTTCAGGCAGATGCCGTTAACGGCGATTCGCGCGGGCATTCGACCGGCTCGCCCGGCTTGCAAGTCGAGCGTTTGCGCGACTGGGCGGAACTGGCAAGCGACTGGTATTGGGAGCAGGATGAGAATCTGCGCTTCACCTTCTTCTCCGACAGGGCGGACGGACAGCCTGCCGTGCCTTTCAACGTTTCCATGGGCAAGACCCGCTTCGAGATAGGCTTGCTCTTCGAGTCCGCCGCGCACGCCACTCAACACAAAGCGGATCTTGAAGCCCGGCGCGAGTTTCGCAATGTCGCGCTGAGTAAGGTGCATTTGGACGGGCGCCAACAAACTATTTCCGTAAGCGGGCGTCCTATCTTCGGCGATAACGGCTGCTTCCTCGGTTACCGCGGCGTCGCGCGGGACATCAGCTATGAGAATCGAATAATCGAGAAGCTGGTCGACCAGGAGCGGTTGCTCAGTGAAATAATCGATGCCAGTGCCAATCCCATCGTCGTCAAGGACCAGCATTACCGGTTCATGCTCATGAACGACGCGGCATGCAAGTTTCTCAAACGCCCTCGCGAAGCCCTCGTGGGCAAGACGGATTTAGATATCTTTCCCGAGGAAGCCGCCCGGCGGTTTCGCGAGACGGACGACGAAGTGCTGCGGCATGGCGGCCCTGTCGAATACGAAGGTTATTATCCTGTGCCGGAGGGGCCCCACCCATGGATGTTTGTACGCAAATCCGCCTTCATGCGCCACAACGGCGACAAGGGGATTTTCGTCGCGATGACAGACCTCACGGCCCGCCGCCAAACCGAAACGGCCCTGCTGTTGAGCGAGCGGCGCTTTCGCGACATCGCCGAGGCCGCAGGCGAATATGTATGGGAAACCGATCCGCGCGGGCGCTTCACATACGTATCGCCCAGGGTGGAGAATGTGCTCGGGTACCGCCCCGAGGAAATGGTGGGCAAGTCCTACTTTCGTTTTCTTCCCAACGGGGAAATCCAGCATGTCCGGCACTGGATGGCCGAGAACGAATCGCCCGATGGCGCCTTCCGGGATCTCGAACACCGCTTCATCTACAAATCGGGAGAAGTACGCTGCCTCAGGGCCAACGGGGTCACTGTCCGCGACGATCATGGCGTCCTCACCGGGCGCCGGGGTACGACCAGCGATATCACCGAGCGCAAGAAAGCCGAGACTCGTATCGCCTTTCTAGCTAACCGCGATCCCCTGACAGAGCTCGCAAACCGGTCGTTCTTCCAAGACCGGCTCTCGCAAGCAATCTCTACCGCCGTGCGCCACCGGGAATCCCTGGCGGTCATGTTTCTGGACCTCGACCGCTTCAAGATCATCAACGACTCCTTGGGGCATCATGTGGGCGATCTGCTGCTGAAGGAGGTGGCAAAACGGCTCTTGGAGTGCGTGCGCAAAATCGATACGGTGGCGCGCCTGGGGGGCGACGAATTCATTGTCCTGGCAGAGGGTTTAGCACGCGATGCCGATGCGCAGAATATCGCCATCAAGATCCTTGGCGCGGTGGCGCATCCGATCCCAGTCTTGGATTACGAACTACATACCACATGCAGCATCGGGGCCGCGCTATTTCCTCGAGATGGAGAAACCGTCGAAGCGCTAATGAAACACGCCGATCTCGCCATGTACGCGGCCAAGGAACGCGGCCGCGGCAGTTTCCGGTTCTTCGACCCGGAGATGAACCGGCGGGCTAGCAAGCGCCAGCATCTAGAGTCGGCGTTGCGCATGGCGCTTGCGCGCGAGGAGTTCGTGCTCCATTACCAGCCCCAAGTCGATATTCGCAGCAGTGGAGTCGTGGGAATCGAAGCCCTTGTTCGTTGGAACCATCCGGAAGAGGGATTGGTCCCTCCCGGAGAATTCATCGGTGTGGCCGAGGAAACCGGTCTGATTCGCCCGCTCGGGGAGTGGGTGTTGCGCACGGCATGCGAACAGAACAAGCGTTGGCAGGAGGCGGGATTCGCGCCGGTGAAAATGGCGGTCAATGTCTCGGCTGGCCAGTTTATGGACCCCAGATTGTTCGGCGAATCGCTCCTTTCCATTCTGGCGGATACCGGCCTCGACCCGCGTTTTCTCGAATTGGAAATGACAGAGAGTTTATTGCTGCAAAACGGCGAGGATAATCTTGCGGCCCTGAATGAGTTCGCCGGATGGGGACTGCGTATCGCGGTGGATGACTTCGGTACCGGCTATTCGTCTCTGGCCTATCTGAAGCAACTTCCCGTGGATTCGCTGAAAATCGACCTAAGCTTCGTAAAAGACATCCGGTCCAGCAAGGATGACGTGGCGATCGTGCAGGCCATCATCGCCATGGCACATAGCTTGAGCTTGCGGGTGCTGGCCGAGGGCGTGGAAACGCAAGTACAACTCGACACGCTAGGAAGGATGGGTTGCGACGAGTACCAGGGTTATTTGCTGAGCAAACCGGTACCCGCCGAGCGCTTCGCCGAGCTTTTTCTGTGCGATGCGCTCAAGAGCGCGCCGCACAGCGTGGTCTAGCGCGAGGGAGCTTGCTCCAAGATCCAGATCGCCTTATTCGCGAGCGCCTCGCCGAGAATTGCATGCTGGCCGGCGTCCAGGTATGACGACCACCAAGGCCGGCGGCGAATGCTTCTCGATGCATTGCGCCAACCCGGCCGATCCATTGCGCCCGGGTTTGAAGGGATCGTCCCACGCGGTGCGCCGTCCATTCAAACAATCCTCCACCACACGATAGGCGTGAGCGCCTCGGTTTAGCGCGCGCTCCATCACACCTGGCCAGCGCTGATCGAAGGGTAGCCGTTTGCGCGTATCCGGGATGATGCCCCAGGTAAGGGAGTCGCCGTAGACGAGGATGTGCCGCACGGCGCCCCTACTGTTTGCGCTGCTTCAGTTGCTCCAGCTCCGCCTCCAGAGCATCGACCCGCCCTTGCAATTGGTTGAGCATGTTGCTCACGCGGCCGACGTTGAAATAGGTCACGCTCTCCACGGGCGCCGAGAATTCATTACCCCAGCCCAGCCAGGAGGAGTCGTAGACTTTCACGTCCTTGAACCCGAGGTTGTGCAGGATGGTAGCCGTTTCCGACGCCCGGCTTCCGCTCTGGCAATAGACGATGGTTTCCTTGTTGGGATCGAGCCCGGCGTAGAGATTCTTGAGAGCGGCCTCGTCCTTGAGGTTCATGCCGTCTTTGTTGGAGACCTGCTTGCGCTGCAATTTGCGCGGCGTATCGGCGTCCACCCAGTTGGTCTCGTAGGGAATGTTGATGGCCCCTGGTATGCGCCCGCCTCGTAGCGCCCGGATGTCCTCGCCGTTGTACTCCTTGGTAGAGCGCGCATCGACGATTTGCACGTTGCCCTCTATCGATTTCCTCACGACATCCTGCGTGGAAACCAGCACGCTGGGGTCTATCTTGGCCTTGAGCGCGATGGAGGGGAGGGTGCTCGCCTGCGTGCTGGTCTCGCGTCCCGCCGCCTTCCAGTCATCGATTCCGCCGTGATAGACATAGGCTTGCGCCGCGCCCAGGTAGCGCAGGGTCACGTGGCCGAAGTAGGCTTGCGGCATGGCCTTGGCGCCATACAAAACGATCTCCTTGGCGGGGTCGATTCCATGATTGCCCAGAATCTTTTCAAGCTGGGCAACGGGCAGATAGTCCTCCGTGTTCCCATCGCGTAGCTCCGCTTGAATATCGCCGATATTGACGGCTCCGGGAATGTGCCCGCGCCGGTAATCGTCCTCGCCGCGAACGTCCCATACGATGGCGTTGCGCGCAAGCGCTTTTGCGACAAACTCGGTGTCCACGACGATCGGGCCTCCCGCATGCGCCGGGAGAATGCCGGCCCAAAAACCCAAGACAAAAATAATCGAAACGCGTTGCATGCTACCTCCTTGATTGGCTGGCCATAGTGCTTAGGCCTAGGATAACCGCGATACCCGTCAGCACCAAGAACGCTGCGTTACCCCAGCGCGAAAACGGTGTGGCACCGGTGAAGCCTTGCACGCTTCCCACGAGCGTGGTCTGCGTGAATTGCGCTGCCGAGGCGAGGACGGCGCCGTCCTCGCCGATAATGGCACTGACTCCCGTATTGGTGGCCCTTAGCATGTAGCGCCCGGCTTCCTTGGCCCGCATCTGCGACATCTGCCCATGCTGCTCGGAAGCGTTGGACTTTCCCCACCAGGCATCGTTCGTGAAGTTGGCCAGCAAGGTGGCTGCGGGCAGTTGCCGGATGATTTCCTCTCCGAACACGTCCTCGTAGCAGATGTTGGCGGCCACACGCTGGCCAGCCACCGCGAGGGGCTGCTGAATGGCCTCGCCCCGGGAGAAATCCGACATGGGAATTTGCAGCGCGCCCATGATCCAGGCCAGCACCGGCCACTTCGGAAAGTAATCGCCAAAGGGCACCAAGTGATGTTTGCGATAGATCTGTGTGGGTGCGGTCCCGAAGCTCATCACGGAATTGTAGTAACGTTGGGGACCGGCGTACTCCGGTACGCCTAAGAGGATGTCGCCGCCGTTGCTCTTGGCATGTTCGCCCAGCAGGCGAAAATACTCGGGCGGGATATCCACGTTGAACATGGGCAACGCGGTTTCCGGCAGGAGGATCAGGGACTGCTTGGAGGAAAGCGCCAGTCCAAGGTAGGTGTCCAGCGTGGAGCGCGCCACTTCCGGGCGCCACTTCATCGATTGTTCGATGTTGCCTTGAACGAGTGCCACCGAGGTGGGCGCTCCCACCGCTTGAGTCCATCGTACCTGGCCTAAGACGGCACCGGTTGCCACAATAATCGCTAACAGCGCCGCACCCACGCCGAATTGGGCCATGCGCTTGTCCATGAAAGTGCTCACGATCCACGCGATGGCGGCGCCGCTGAGCGCGCACAACCACGACACGCCATATACGCCGAGCAGCGGAGCATATTGCCCAAGCGGGGTGGCGCCTGACTGCGTGATTTGCGTATAGCCCGTGGCAAGCCACGGAAACCCGGTGAAGAACCATCCGCGCAACCATTCGCTTAGCGCCCAGAAGGCGGGAAACATGACGAGGATTCGTACCGCCGCGGGGATACGCCGGGCACCGAGAATTGCGCACGCCATGGCTGGGAACAAGGCGAGGTAGGCACAGAAAAGTAACGTGGCAAAAGCGGCCACGGGCATGGCCATGCCGCCAAACTCGTGCATGCTGATGTAAACCCAGCTCACACCGAATAGGAAATAGCCCAAGCCGAAGACGTAACCCAGCGCGGCGGCTCGCAGCCAATTGGCGGTTCTTGCGCCTAGGTATGCGATGGCGCCCAGCAAGACAACCATGAGCGCATACAGACCGTGGGGCGCGAAACACAAGAATGCGAGCGCGCCCAGGACAAAGCCCAATATCCCATGGTGCGGCGCGCGCATCGCTTCAAGGGCCAGCGATGAGTTCGACGTGAAGCGTGTGGATGCGCCGGCTATCGGCGCGGTGGACGGTGAAACGCAGAGTGCCGATGTCGGTTTGTTCCCCGCGCTTGGGCAGGCGGCCAAACTGCGAGAGCACGAGCCCGCCGATGGTATCGAACTCCTGGTCGCCGTACTCCGTGCCAAAGGTTTCGTTGAAGGCGGCAATTTCCGTTTGCGCCTTGACGCGGAAGGTTCCGTCGCGCTCGGGGACGATGTTGGCTTCGATTTCGTCGAAGTCGTATTCGTCCTCGATCTCGCCCACGATTTGCTCCAGCACGTCCTCGATGGTGAGGAGCCCCGCCACCCCGCCGTACTCGTCCACCACGATGGCCATATGGTTGCGGTTGCGGCGGAAATCGCGCAGCAAGACGTTCAGGCGTTTGGACTCGGGAATGAACACGGCGGGGCGCAGCATGGCGCGCAAATTGAATTCCCTCCAGGCGTAGTAGTGCAATAGATCCTTGGCCAGGAAAATACCGACAACGTCATCCTTGCTCTCGCCGGTCACCGGGAAACGCGAATGCCCCGATTCGATGATGAAGGGCAGGAACTTATCCGGCGTATCGGCTGCGTCCACCACGTCCATTTGCGCGCGCGGCACCATGATGTCGCGCGCTTGCAGTTCGGAGACCTGCAATACGCCTTCGATCATGGACAAGGCATCGCCGTCCATGAGATTGCGTTCGAAAGCCGAATGCAGCAGTTCGATCAACTGTTCCCGGTCCTCGGGTTCGCGCGAGAGCAGGGCGCCTAGACGTTCTAAAAGGGTTGGTTTGGGAGCAGGTTCCATTGGAGTTGGGAGACTACCTGGCGGGCGCGGGCGAGTCGTGGGGGTTCGGATACCCCAGGGCCTTCATGATCCGGGTTTCCAATGCCTCCATTCTCTCCGCTTCTTGGTCTTGCTCGTGATCGTGGCCTTGCATATGTAGGGTGCCGTGAACGATGAGATGAGCGCAGTGCCGGTAGAGCGTGATGCCGCGTTGCGCTGCCTCGCGCTTGGCGACGGGGACGCACACAACGATGTCACCGGCCAGCGCGGGATGCTCGCCGTAAGCGAAGGTTAATACATTGGTGGCGTAATCGCGACCGCGGTAGTCGCGGTTCAAGCGCCGGCCTTCGGCGGTACCCACGAAGCGCAAGGTTACCTCGGCTGGACGGCGCAGCGCGGCCACGATCCATCGGCGCAGCGTCGTGCGGCTAGGTAGGCGTGCGTCTTGGGTGGCATCTTGAACGCTGAGTTTCAACCCGCGCGGCATCGGAGATCCGGACTTAACGGCTGTTCCCGCGCGCGGCCTGTTCCGATTCTCTCTGCGTGCGCGCCTCATACGCGGTGACGATGCGGGCCACCAACGGGTGGCGCACTACATCCTCGCTGGTGAAGTGCGTGAAGGCGATGCCGCGCACGCCGTGCAGCACTTCCTTGGCATCCACCAGCCCGCTCTTCGCGCCGCGCGGCAGATCGATCTGCGTGATATCTCCGGTGATGACCGCCTTGGTGCCGAATCCGATGCGGGTTAGAAACATTTTCATCTGTTCCGGCGTGGTGTTCTGCGCTTCATCCAGGATGATGAAGGACTGGTTCAGCGTACGCCCGCGCATATAGGCGAGCGGCGCGATCTCGATGGAGCCGCGCTCGAAGAGTTTTCCGACCTTGTCGAAGCCCATCAAATCGTAGAGCGCATCGTAGAGGGGACGCAGATAGGGATCCACTTTTTGCGCCAGGTCGCCCGGTAGAAACCCGAGCCGCTCGCCTGCTTCCACGGCTGGGCGCACCAGCACGATGCGCTTGACGGCATCGCGCTCGAAGGCATCCACGGCGCATGCGACGGCGAGGTAAGTCTTGCCCGTACCGGCGGGACCAACGCCGAAGGTGATGTCGAAGCTTTGGATGTGCTGCAAGTACTCCACCTGGTGCGGAGTGCGTCCGTGCAGGTCGCGCCGGCGCGTGAGCAGCACGGGCTCATCGGCCGCCTGGCTCGCGTGCTTCGGATTGGCGACTTCGATCAAGGTCAGTTGCACTTCCTCGGCGTTCAAATGCCTATCCGACATATCGTAGAAACGCTTCAAGGCTTGGGTGGCGAGCTTCGCCTGGGCGTCTTCACCTGCCACGCAGAACAATTCGCCGCGGCGGGAGATTTGAACATAGAGCGCGGCCTCGATATGCTTCAAATTTTCGTCGAGAGCGCCGCATAAATTGAGCAGGCGCTGGTTATCCACGGGCGTGAACGAGATGTCGGTGGTGTTCAACGACATCAATGCAGGTTGAGCACGGGGCGCCCGCGCAGCGAGTTGGTTAACGCCTCGGTGATGGTTACTTCCACGAACTCGCCAATCCAGCGCGCGGGGCCAGGAAAATTGACCACGCGGTTGTTTTCCGTGCGGCCGCTGACTTGGCTCAATTCCTTCCTCCCGTGCCCGTCCACCAAGATGCGCTGCCGTGTTCCCACCATCGCGGCGCTCACGGCGCTGGCTTGCTCGGCGATGCGGGCTTGCAAGCGTTGCAGGCGTTGAAGTTTGATTTGCGCGGGCGTGTCGTCGGGCAGATTCGCCGCCGGCGTGCCGGGGCGCGGGCTGTACAAGAAGCTGAAGCTGCCATCGAAGCGGACATCGTCGATGAGTTTCATGGTCGCCGAGAAATCTTCTTCCGTTTCGCCGGGAAAGCCCACGATGAAATCGGAACTGAGCGAAATGCCGGGCCGTACGGCACGCAGGCGCCGCACGATGGACTTGTACTCCAAGGCCGTATAGCCGCGCTTCATGGCGGCGAGAATGCGGTCCGATCCCGACTGCACGGGCAGGTGTAACTGGCTCATCAGCTGGGGAACGCGTTCGTAGGCCTCGATCAATCGCTGCGTGAACTCTTTCGGGTGCGAGGTGGTGAACCGTAGGCGCTCCAGCCCCGGAATCTCAGCCAGATACTCCAGCAGCAAAGCGAAGTCCGCCACTTCTCCGCGCGCCATCTTGCCCCGGTAGGCGTTCACGTTCTGGCCCAGTAGAGTCAGTTCCTTGACACCCTGGTCGGCGAGGCCGGCAGCCTCCGTCAATACGTCATCCAAACCACGGGAAACTTCCTCGCCGCGGGTGTAGGGCACCACGCAAAAGCTGCAGTACTTGCTACAACCTTCCATGATGGATACGAAAGCGCGCACACTCTCCACCTTCGCGGGTGGGAGGTGATCGAATTTCTCGATCTCCGGAAAGCTGATATCCACCTGCGGGCGGCCCTGTTCGCGCCTGGCTTTAATGAGGGCCGGAAGCCGGTGCAAGGTCTGCGGCCCGAACACGAGATCCACGTACGGCGCGCGCTTGACGATTGCGTGGCCCTCTTGGCTGGCAACACAGCCGCCCACGCCGATCAGCACATGGGGGTTGGCCTCCTTCAGATGGCGAACGCGGCCCAAGTCGGAGAAAACTTTCTCCTGGGCTTTTTCGCGCACGGAGCACGTGTTGAACAGGATGACGTCCGCTTCTTCCGGGTTGTGCGTGAGTTCCAATCCTCCAGACTCCCGCAGTACACCGGCCATCTTGTCCGAATCGTACTCGTTCATCTGGCAGCCAAAGGTCTTGATGTAGACCTTGCCCTGGGTGCTCATTGTTTTGGAGCGGGTCCCAAGGTCTTGATTTCTTCCGGCGCCAGTAGCCAGAGGGACCGAATTTCCCAGTTCATGTCCAAACGATACATCACCTGCGCGGTGGACGGCATGGCCACGGGCATGATGATCATATTGTGCTCATTGAAAATCTTGCCGCCAGGCGGGATGTGATAGACGGTCTTGCCGATCTTTACCTTCGGGTAATCGAATTCCTTTACCTCTCCGCGCCTTGCATCGTTCAGAAAATCCCGGCCGTACGCGCAAACCGACAGCACAATCCCGCAAGCGATGAGGGCTTGCGCGATCTTTGGAACCAGGGAACTGCGGTAGCTCATGCCTAGAGAGTTGGTGATATTCGGTTACCGTCCAAAAATGCTGGTGGCGAATCAGGGATTTGAACCCCGGACCAACGGATTATGATTCCGCTGCTCTAACCGCTGAGCTAATTCGCCACGTACCCGTTACAAAGGGGGCGCAAGGTTAATGACGGAGCGCCTCCGTTGTCAACCTACCGGCACCAGAGATAGTAACGCGAACCCGGCGCAATTCTTCGCCGGCATCAAGAGTCTCGAAGGGAAGCTAAGCGTGGATTAAACTGCCGGTAAGCCAATCGCCCTGATCCCCAATAGAACTGTGAGCCGTCTTGGAATTTGATGTCATCGTCGCGGGTGCGGGCTCTGTGGGGTGCGCCGCCGCCTTGGCATTGGATAACCTGGGACTCACGGTGTGTTTGACTGATCCCAAGCCATTCAACGCCTTTTCCGCCAAACCCACTGATCCCTGGGATTCAAGGGTCTACACCATTAGCCCTGGGAGCGAGCAATTGCTGGCAGAGCTGGGGGTATGGGCTCGCCTGGACGCCTCCCGGCTTGGGATGCTCTACAGGATGGAGGTGCATGGCGACACGCCCGATGGCGCGATCGCTTTTGACGCCATGCGCGCGGGGGTGAGTCATCTTGCGTGCGTCGTGGAGGGTAACCGCCTTCAGAGCGCCATGGAACAGGAGATCGCACAACGCCCCGCTCTTTGCGTCATGGCGCCGTCCGTCATCGACACGATTGACTGGACCTCTGGTGCAGTCCGTGTCGTTTTTGGCGATGGCCGCAGCGTTCGGGGACAGCTGTTGATCGGCGCCGACGGCGCGGATTCCTTCGTGCGATCCAAGGCGCGCCTGGGTGTTTCTTACGCAAGCTATGGACAAGGGGGTGTAGTGGCCAACTTTGAGGCCGATAAAGCCCACGACGGGCGTGCCTTTCAGTGGTTTCGGCGCGATGGTGTGCTGGCTTTGCTCCCTTTGCCAGGGCGTATGCTGTCCATGGTGTGGTCCACGGCAACGCACAACGCGGCCAGGCTCTGTGCGCTGAGCGGGGGCGATCTGGCCCGTGAGGTTCAGGAGGCCAGCGGCAACGTGCTGGGCGCGTTGACCGTGGTGACTTCGGCGCGGTCTTTTCCATTGCGACAAGTGCGGGCGGAGGCGGTTATGGGGTTACTTACTGTTCTTGTAGGGGACGCTGCTCATTGCGTTCACCCCTTGGCGGGACAGGGCGTGAATTTGGGCTTTCGCGACGTGGAAGCTCTGGCGAGGGTGCTAGGGGAACGCCCCCTTGGCACCGGTGTCGGAGAGAGCGGTTTGCTGAAGAAGTACCAAAGGCAGCGGCTGCAGGATACGATGTCGGTATTCGCGCTGACCGATGGATTGCACAGGCTTTTCGCCGCGCACAGCCCCTTGCTACGCGCCATTCGCAACCGGGGCATGAGCGCGGTGGACGGGTTGCCTGTACTAAAGAGCGCGCTGGTGCGACGTGCGTTGCATTGAATAATTCACTACTTCGAGGATGCAATGACTAAGTCAATGACGATGCTCTTGGCGGCGGCGGTTCTTGGGATTTCCATGCTGGGATTGGCCCATGCCGATGAAGAGTCCGTGCGAAAAGGCTTCACGGCGAAATTCCCCAAGGCCCACGTCCAGTCCGTCACCAAGATACCCAACATCGATCTGTACGAAGTCATCATCGGTACGGACGTGTACTACACCGACGACAATGTGCAATACCTCGTCGAGGGTAGTTTGACCGACCTGAAGACGGAGAAAAACCTCACCGCGGAGCGGCAACGCGAACTCAAGGAAACCCCCATCGCCTGGAAAGATTTGCCCTTGGATCTGGCGATCAAGAAGGTAAAGGGCAAGGGCGAGCGCAAGGTGGCGGTGTTCTCGGACCCGGACTGCCCCTTTTGCAAGCGCTTGGAAAATACTCTGAAGGATGTGGACAACGTCACCATCTATACCTTCTTGTTCCCGCTGGCGGATTTGCATCCCCAGGCCGTGGACCGCTCGCGCGCCATCTGGTGCTCGCCGGACCGCATCAAGGCATGGGACGATTACATGCTTAACGGTATGCAGCCCGGTAAGCATAAAGACTGCGACAGCCCCGTGGAAAAAGTGCTGGCCTACGGACAGAAGAAAAACATCAACTCGACGCCCACCCTGGTGTTTGCCAGCGGAAAGCGCGTCAACGGCGCTTATCCGCGAGACGCCATCGAGCAAAATCTCAACGGCAAGTAAGCTTCTGGGCAGGGTGCGGGGGGGCGCGAGCGTGCAGCAGTTTGCTCCGCTGTTGCTCGCGATGGGGCTCTCCGCGCTAGCGCACTTTTCCTTCCTCTACGGTTTCAAGCTCAAAGCTCCAGGCGATGCGTTGAGCGTGGGGGAAGAGCTCCACGCCCGGTTGCAATCCGTGGAGCCGGCCCGAATGCAGGATCTTCTAGGGCCGCCTCCAGAGAAGAAATACCGGCGCATTGCAGCGACGCACAGGGAGCTACCCGCCGTAGCGCCGCCGGAGCCTGAACCGAACGCGTCTTCCGCCGGCTCGCATCTTCCGGAACCCGCCGAAGCGCAGGCCGCCGCGATACCGCTCCTGGCGGACACTGCTACTTACACGGTTAGAGAGTTGGACGTTTTCCCCAAACCCTTGCTCGCTATCCAGCCGCCTTTTCCCAGGCGGGCGAGCGATGATCGCGTTTCAGGATACGTGACCTTGGACTTGGTGATCGACCAGCAAGGCGTCGTCGAGGAGGCAAAGGTATTGGAGGCCAATCCCGAAGGATATTTTGAAGAAGCCGCGTTGGAGAGTTTCAAGGCGGCGCACTTCTCCCCAGGGTACCGGGATGGAACACCGGTGCGAAGCCGGTTGGCGGTCAAGGTCGATTTCGAGTTGGGACGCAATGCGTCCGCCACGGATGCCAACCGCTAAACCTCTGTGGTGAACGGTTCTTAGTTCTTCCACGACTTTGGCAGCAATACCCAGGCGCGCAGGGGTTGGCGCATGCGCCCGGAGGTTTCTTCCGCACCGGTTCCCGTCCCTAGGAAAAGATCGGCCCGCACGGCGCCGCGTATCGCGCCCCCGGTGTCTTGCGCGACGGCGAGCCGGTTCAGGGGCTCTCCCCCTTGCGGCCAATTGGATTCGATGTACACGGGGGCGCCGAGGGGAATGCTGCGCGGGTCCACGGCAATGCTGTGACCCTCGGTGAGCGCTACTCCCTGAGTGCCTTTGGGACCATCGGCGGTATCGGGTTGCTCTTCGAAAAACACGTAGCTGGGATTGGTCTGCATGACCTGCGCCGCGTTTTGCGGGTTGCGCTGGAGCCACGCCCGTATGGATTGCAGGGAAACTTCTTGGAGTTCTCCGCGTTCAACAAGCGTCTTCCCGATGGCGCGGTAGGGATGGCCATTTTGGTCCGCATAGGCCAGGCGCACGGTTTCGCCCGATTCCAGCGCCACTTTGCCCGATCCCTGGATGTGCAAAAAGAATAGGGCGATGGCATCGTCCACCCAGAGCAACTCGCGGCCAGCCAAGGAGGCCTGCCCCGCTTCGATGTCGCCACGGGCATGGTAGGGCACGATTTTGTTGCCTACCACCCGTCCGCGCAGGCGGTGGTGAGAGAGTTCCGGGTAAAGCGCGCTCAATTCGATGCGAACCAGATCCCGCGGAACGGCGTAGACCGGATAGGTATAGGGCGGCTTCTTTTCTCGGCTACCGCGCAGCAGGGGTTCGTAGTAACCCGTCAGCAATCCCTGGGCGTTGCCTGTACCGTCGGTGATCTTGAACGGTGTGAACCACGTCTCGAAGTATGCGCGCAATGATGCGGGGCTGGCGGAGGCGAGGGCCGCGGATTGTTCACATACTTGCGACCATCTTGGATCCTTGGCGATCAAGGTGCAGCTGCGCAGGAACGCTGTCATCGCAGGGGCCAGGGCGCTGGAATTCCAGCCTGGTAGAGCGCTCCAAGAGGCAGGAGAGAGCAGGCGTGCCGATTCGTGTGCTGGTCTTTCCGGTAAACTCGTGCAACCACCAAAGAACACGGCGAACAGACATACTCGCCACGCTCTGAATTTCCTCCCCGCTCTCCACTCCAATCCCCATCTCTTCGCGCGCACGATGTTTTGGTTAGCCTTGGAAATCCTGTTGGGGCTTGCCCTGTTTCTGCTGATCGTTTGGTGGACGCTGCCCAAGAAGGACAAACGCTAGAAGCGCTCGCGCTTCTAGTGCAACACGCGCGGTACGCTTAGAGTGAACTCGGGGATGGGGGCATCGAATTTCGTGCCGTCTTCGGCCACCATTTGATAGGTGCCCCGCATGGTGCCCACGGGCGTACCCAGGGAGGTGCCGCTGGTGTACTCGAAACTCTGCTTGGGAGCCAGCAACGGCTGTTCGCCCACCACGCCTACCCCGCGAACTTCCTGGACGCGGTTATCAGAATCGGTGATGATCCAGTGTCGGCTGATGAGTTTCGCTGGAACCGAACCTTCGTTGCGAATGGTGATGGTATAGGCGAAAACGTACCGGTCCTCCTCCTCGTCCGATTGGTCCGGCAGGTAAAAGGCGTTGGCCACTACTTTTACGTCGTACTTGGTTTCTGTGCTCATAGGCGAATTGAAAACGAAATCCGCGAAAGATACAAGAACATGCGCGCTGAGAAGCACCGCTTCCCGCTAGAATCCGGTCAAATCCATGACATCCTTTGAATATGAGCCGGAAATTTCGCATCGCGCCCAGCATTCTGTCCGCCAATTTCGCCAAGCTGGGCGAGGAAGTCCAAGCGGTGGTGGCGGCGGGCGCGGATCTCATCCACTTCGACGTGATGGATAACCATTATGTGCCCAACCTCACGGTGGGGCCGATGGTGTGCGAGGCCATCCGGCCATTGACGCAGGCGTTGATCGATGTGCACCTGATGGTGCGCCCCGTGGACCGTATCATCCCGGATTTCGCCAAGGCGGGTGCCGGCCTCATCAGCTTCCACCCCGAAGCCTCCGATCATGTGGACCGGACCATCGGGTTGATCAAGGAGTGCGGGTGCCGCGCCGGCTTGGTGCTCAATCCCGCCACGCCGCTCAGTTACCTCGATCACGTCCTGCCGAAGCTGGATCTGGTGCTGTTGATGTCGGTGAACCCAGGGTTCGGCGGGCAGCAATTCATTCCCCACACTCTGGAAAAGCTGCGGCAGGTTCGTAGCCGCATCGATGCCACCGGCCAGGAAATCTGGCTTGAGGTGGACGGCGGGGTGAAGGCGGACAATATCGCCGCCATCGCCAAGGCGGGCGCGGACACGTTCGTGGCGGGGTCGGCCATCTTCGGTTCCAAGGACTACAAACGAACCATTGACTCCATGCGCGCCGCGCTGGCTGCTGCCTAGTTGGCTGGCGTGCGATTCGGAGGCATCAAGGCCGTTGCCTTCGATTTGGATGGCACGTTGATCGACACCTTGCCCGATCTAGCAGCAGCGGGAAACCGAATGTTGCAGGCCATGGGCCGGGCGCCGGCGAGCGAGGCTCAGATTCGCCAGTTCATCGGGGACGGCATCGCCGTGCTGACCAGAAGATTGCTCACCCGGCATATGGATACGGAGCCTGGGGCGCGGGAGTTCGCCATGGCTCTGGAACTTTTCAAGGCGTACTACGCCGAGGAACTGGCCGCCCGCAGCCGCCCGTACCCAGGCGTGGTGAACGGACTAGCTGCCTTGTACCCGCGCTTTAGCCTTGCCTGCGTGACTAACAAAGCGCTGGCGTACACGCATCCTCTATTGGCTGGAACCCAGTTGGCCTCCTACTTCCGGCTGGTTCTGGGCGGGGATTCCTTGCCCCGGAAAAAACCCGAGCCGGAACCTTTCCTTCACTGTGCAGCGTACTTCGGGGTCGAACCTGGGCATCTGTTGGTCGTGGGGGATTCACCCAACGACTGCCGCGCGGCCCGCGCGGCCGGCTGCCCCGTGGTGTGCGTGCCCTACGGGTATAGCGGCGCGGGAGGGGTGCCGGCGCTCGACTGCGATGCTATAGTTACGGACGTTTTTGAATTGGCGGCTACGCTGCTTAACACCCACTCATGATTTTCCTATTTTCCGATTCGATGAACCGATGGCGGGACGGCGCGTGGCGTTCATGGCGCCCAGTGTCCTAGGTAGCACATCGCGTTTTAATCGAATTGGCGGATAGGAAAAGAAGATGACGGCAGTCGTAACGGAAGTATCGGAAGCGGAGTTCACGCGCCTTGCGCAAGCGGGGTACAACAGAATACCCCTGGTTACTCAGACTCTCGCGGACCTAGACACCCCACTCTCGGTTTACCTCAAGCTCGTCGCGAACCAGCCTTACTCGTACCTGTTGGAGTCCGTGCAGGGCGGCGAGCGCTTCGGACGTTATTCCTTCATAGGACTCCCAGCCGAAATTCGCTTCGAGGTGCGCGGCAACCTGTGCTCGGAATATTGCCAGGAGCGGCTGGTGGCCCAAAGCCGGCACGCGGACCCCTTGGAGTGGATCAAGTCCTGCCAGGCACGCTACGAGGCGGCCTTGAGTCCTGGACTGCCCCGGTTTTGCGGTGGTTTGGTGGGAGTGTTCGGCTACGACACGGTCCGCTTCATCGAGCCGCGCTTGGGATGGCCCGACCGCGCCGATCCCTTGAACACGCCGGATATCTTGCTGCTCCTCTCCGAGCAACTGGCCGTGTTCGACAATCTTTCGGGCAAACTCTACTTGATCGTGTTCGCGGACCCGCGCGAGCCCAATGCCTACCAGAGAGGCAAGGCGCGGCTCGCGGATCTATCCGCCGCATTGCGGCGCCCGGTACAGGTATCCGCCGAGACGCCGGGCCCCGCAGGAGTGGCGCGCGCGGAAACGAGCGAAGCGGATTTCAAGAGCGCCGTGGAAAAGGCCAAGCGCTACATATTCGAGGGCGACATCATGCAGGTGGTGCTGAGCCAGCGCATGAGCCATCCGTTCGCGGCCTCGCCCTTGTCCTTGTATCGTGCGCTGCGGGCCCTTAATCCATCGCCCTACATGTTTTATTTCGATATGGGTGGATTCCATGTGGTAGGCGCCTCGCCGGAGATTTTGGTGCGCCTCGAAGGCGATACGGTAACCGTGCGCCCCATTGCCGGTACCCGAGCGCGCGGGAAGACGCGGGAAGAAGACTTGGCGCTCGAACAAGATCTGCTCGCCGACCCCAAGGAACGTGCCGAGCACGTCATGCTCATGGACTTGGGCCGTAACGATGCGGGGCGGGTGGCCAAGGCGGGGAGCGTGAGGGTCACGGAGAACATGCTTGTGGAGCGCTACTCCCACGTGATGCACATCGTTTCGAACGTGGAAGGCAAGTTGAAGGACGGGCTCGATGCCATGGCGGTGCTGCGCGCGAGTTTTCCCGCGGGCACCGTGAGCGGCGCGCCCAAGGTGCGGGCGATGGAAATCATCGACGAACTGGAGCCCACCAAGCGCGGCATCTACGCGGGGGCCGTGGGGTATCTCGGCTTCAACGGTGACATGGATCTCGCCATCGCCATCCGCACCGCGGTGGTGAAGGACAAAATACTCTACGTGCAAGCCGGCGCCGGAATCGTGGCCGATTCCGTTCCTGCCAGCGAATGGACCGAGACGCAGAACAAGGCGCGTGCCGTGCTGCGCGCGGCGGAGTTGGCGCAGGCGGGGTTGGGGGGTGGAACATGCTTCTGATGATCGACAATCGGCATCGGTCTCCGGTAGCGTCCGCAGAAGTCCAAATACTTCATAAATATAGCAACAAAATAATAATTTAGAGTCCGGCGCTTTCCGGGCGTGTCCGTTGCAACCCGGAAAATATGCGGGTATCGTTGCGGGTATCAAATCCCGGATACCCTCATCATGGCCCTGACCGATGCAAGGATTCGTAGCACCAAGCCCGGCGCAACGCCGGGAAAGCTCACCGATGGCGCGGGGCTTTACCTCGAAGTCAGGCCGAGCGGCGCGAAGCTCTGGCGCTACCGCTACCGGATCGCAGGCAAAGAGAATGTCTACGCGGTCGGGGCATACCCGCAGATTCCCCTCATGGAAGCCCGTACAGAGCGCGACAAGGCCCGCGCCCTAGTCAAGCAGGGGATACACCCCGCCCATAACCGGCAGGCGCTGGTATCGCTCCAAGTGGCAGAGAACGGCAATACCTTCGAGGCGATAGCGCGGGAGTGGATCGAACAGCGGCGGGCGAGGTGGTCGGCCTACTACCTGAAACAAGTCGAGAACACGCTGGCGGTTGACGCATACCCCTATATCGGGGGCCTGCCGATGCGCTCGATTGGGGCGGCGCATCTGCTCGAAATCATCAAGCGGGCGGAAAAGCGCGGCGCGGCTACCGTGGCGATCCTGCTGCGGCAATGGATGAGCGCGATTTTCCGGTATGCCGTGGCAACGCTGCGGGCTGACGTTGACCCGGCAGCGGCGCTCAAGGGGGCCATTCACCGGCCGAAGGTTCAACACTCCAAGCCGCTCACCCGGAAACAAATCCCCGGTTTTCTAAAGGCGCTCGAAACCTTCGGAGGCTATCGGACTACCGCAATCGCTATGCGGCTGCTCATGCTCACCTTTGTCCGTACCGTCGAGCTACGCGGCGCGGAGTGGGCAGAGTTCGACCTGGACGGGGCCGAGTGGCGCATCCCTGCCGAGCGCATGAAGATGCGCGAACCCCATATCGTCCCGCTTTCCTCGCAGGCGGTCGAACTGCTGCGCGAACTGCATACCCTGACCGGCGGGCAGAAATTACTTTTCCCGAATTACCGCAGGCCGAAAACCTGCATGACCGGGACAACCCTCAACCGGGCGATTGAGCGCATGGGCTACGGCGGCAAGTTTTCGGGGCATGGATTCCGGGCTACCGCGTCAACGATGCTGAATGAATTGGGCTACCGCTCCGATCTTATCGAGCGGCAACTGGCGCATGCCGAGCGCAGCAAAGTGCGGGCGAGCTACAACCAGGCCGAGTACATGCCCGAGCGCGTCGCGATGATGCAGGCATGGGCGAGCCTGATTGATGAAATGGCGAAAGCGGATAGCAAGGTGACGCCGATCAATCGAGCGGCAGCGTAGTTTTCATCGTCCCCGATGCGGCGTGGGCGACCACTAGCGCGATACCGAACACGCCAAGACTAGCCCGACGGGGCGAAAACCGGATTCCCTATTCGGCTGGCTTGGCGGTTTCTCTAGGGTGCTAGGGATGCGAAAAATGCCAAAAACGACGCCGAAACGAGTATCAGCGACATTCTTTGTATATCCACATTCGCTTACCAAACCGTGCAAGGACGAAATATTACGCATCCTTGGCTACGATTCCGAGACGATTCGCGATGCGGAGTATCCGGGATATAGAAAGCTCGAAAGTCCGGCGGGCGGGCCGCTGAGTTTAGCGAAGAATCCCGACTACAAGCCACTAGGCGTTGATCCTTTTCAAGCAGTCCGCGACGTAGAAATGGCGCTCGGCATTAGCATTGAGGGT
>SHXO01000037.1 GCA_009693245.1 Betaproteobacteria bacterium
AGCCCTGTTGGAGACTCGTTCCGCCTGGGAGTACGTAAGCTTCGAGGAAGACAAGCAAGCGCCCTCCTACGTGGCCCTGCAAAGCCAGTTTGCCTAGTTGATCCCCGGCCATGAGTGCCGTCGTACTCAGGCTTCTCGGATTTCTGGTGTTGGCGGCTATCGCCGCATCGGTGGTCACTTACTTTTTTACCCAGAACCGCGCCTACCTGCGATTCGCCTGGCAGATCGGCAAATACAGCGTCATTCTGATACTGATCGCCCTCGCTTTGCTTGCGGTGGAGCGGATCGTTCTGTGACTACCGGCGGCTTAAGCGGGTCACGGCGTGCCTAAGATCTCCGGCGGGAAGTTTCGAGCTTAAGTGCTGTAACTGAGCCCGGCTAAATTCGCTCAGGGCCGCGGGGGTCCGCTTGGCGTCGCGGCGGTGGGTGCTGGGTTGCATGCTGATCTGGATTCCAGTAAGGTTCGGCCACCATACTCGTAGTTCCTGCAATATCCTGGGTGCGAGGTTCCGCAGCTTCGCCGCCACTGCCGCCGTGCCGGCCTGGATAAAAAGGATTCCCGCTTGTTCATGGGAAATCTGGCTGCGTGCGGCAAGCTCCGGCGCGACAGCGGTAACGTAGCGATTTTGCATCGCAACGAGAGTTTTTACCCGTTCCATCGTGGAGCGGATGCCGGTCAAGGAATCCAGCACATGACCGATAGATCGTAATGGACCCATGTTCAACTACTCGATTGGGGGAACAATGAATATTATTCTAGTCTCCAACCGGTTCTCGAGATCTCGGACCCTTACCCTCTCCCTTGGGCAGGTCGCGATGATCGGAATCGCGATCGCCCTTCCAGGCGCCGTATTGTTCGGCGCGGCCTACTATTTCGTGCTTCGGCACGCCGTGGAGGATCGCGATCCCCTGCTCCAGGAAATGGTGCGGGGGGCGCAGGCTCACGAAACCCAGCGCGCGCAAACCTATGTCAGAGACAGCCTAAATTCCATGGCGGTGAAATTGGGAGAGTTGCAAGCTCACATACTGCGGCTAAATACCGTCGGGGAGCGCTTGTCCAAGGCGGCCGGAATGAAACCTCAGGAATTCCAGTTCGACCGGCCTCCTGGCCAAGGCGGAGCGGATCCCGGCGCGGCCGGTGGGGCGGTGAGCATGGGAGATTTGAAGCGCAAGATAGATGAATTGTCGCTCTCGATGGAACAGCAATCCGATCGCATGGGAATACTCGACGCGGCCTATACCAGCTCAAGCGCTCAGAAGCAATTCGTACCATCCTCCAAGCCGCTCCCCGGCGGGTTCTACTCTTCGAATTTTGGCTGGCGCATCGATCCCTTCACTGGACATAACACCTTCCATGAAGGGATTGACTTCGTGGCAAAAGAGGGCGCTGTCATATTAGCGGCGGCTGGCGGCGCCGTAGTTTTCGCCGACGTGCATCCTCACTATGGTAAGATGATTGAGATTGATCATGGTAACGGCCTTATCACCCGGTAAGGCGCACTCGTCGCGATTGTTGGTGAAGGTCGGCGACGTGGTAGTACCAGGAAGCAAGATTGCCGATGTGGGTAATACCGGCAGATCCACGGGTCCTCACCTGCATTTCGAGGTCCGGCAGCTGGGCGTGGCGCTCAATCCATTGCGCTTTCTGAAGTCGCCCAGTTAGCCGGGATGCACATCGCGCGAGGGGCGGGGGATCGCAAGGTCCCCCGCCCCTCGCTGTTTCCGAGGCGGCCGTCCACGGCACCCTAGCGTGTGCCAGAATCTAATTCGAAAATTTGCCCGCTTGGAATAATTGGATGATTGTCTCGCTGCTAAAGAAAGTATTCGGAAGCCGTAATGAGCGCCTCATCAAGCGCTACGCGCCTGCGGTACGCGCCATCAACGCGCTGGAATCCGGGATGCAAGCGCTGTCTGGTGGCCAGCTGCGCGAAAAGACCGATGAGTTCCGCGGCCGGTATCAAAAGGGAGAAACCTTGGACCAGCTCTTGCCCGAGGCTTTCGCGGTCGTGCGCGAGGCCGCCAAGCGCGTGCTCAACATGCGCCACTTCGACGTGCAGTTAATCGGAGGCATGGTGTTGCATAACGGCAAGATCGCGGAGATGAAAACCGGGGAGGGCAAGACGTTGGTGGCGACGCTCCCTGCCTACCTGAATGCCATGGCGCAAGAGGGTGTGCACGCGGTGACGGTGAACGACTATCTGGCGGCTCGTGACTCGGCCTGGATGGGGCAGGTGTACGAATATCTAGGGTTGAGCGTTGGCGTCAACTTACCCTTTCACGAACTTAGCCACGAAGAACGCCAGGACGCCAAGCGCAAGGCCTACGCCGCGGATATCACGTACGGCACCAACAACGAATTCGGGTTTGACTACCTGCGTGACAACATGGTCTACCAGACAGCCGACCGTACCCAGCGCCGGCTGAACTATGCCATCGTGGACGAGGTGGATTCCATCTTGATCGACGAGGCGCGCACACCGCTTATCATCTCCGGCCAGGCGGACGACACCACCGATCTCTATCTCAAGATCGATGCGCTCGTGCCTAAACTCACCAAGCAGGCCGAGGAGAACGGCCCGGGCGATTTCAGCGTGGACGAAAAGGCTCACCAGGTGCTGCTCACCGAGGCCGGCCACGAACGCGCCGAAGAGCTGATGGAGAAGGCAGGATTGCTCGCGGAAGGCACTAGCCTCTACGATGCATCCAACATCACCTTGGTGCATCATCTTTACGCGGCCTTGCGCGCGCACTCGCTTTACGGCCGCGACACCCACTACGTCGTGCAAAACAACGAAGTGATCATCGTGGACGAGTTCACGGGCCGATTGATGCCTGGGCGGCGGTGGTCAGAAGGCTTGCACCAAGCGGTGGAAGCCAAGGAAGTGGTGCGCATTCAGCGGGAGAACCAAACCCTCGCGTCGATCACCTTTCAGAACTATTTCCGCATGTACAAGAATCTGGCCGGCATGACTGGCACGGCGGATACGGAAGCCTTCGAATTCCAGCAGATCTATAACCTGGAGACGGTAGTCATTCCGCCGCACATGCCCATGGTGCGCGAAGACCGCATGGACCAGGTCTACAAAACCAAGCAAGAGAAGCAGCAAGCAATCTTGGCCGACGTCAAGGCGTGTTACGAGAGCGGGCAGCCGGTTCTGGTGGGGACGACCTCGATCGAAAATTCCGAGGAACTGTCCAAATTCCTGGATTCGGAGAAGTTTCCGCACCAGGTATTGAACGCCAAACAGCACGCGAGCGAGGCCCAAGTCATTGCGCAGGCCGGCCGGCCCAAGATGATCACCATCGCCACCAACATGGCGGGCCGAGGAACGGACATTGTGCTTGGAGGAAATCCAGAGCCCGAGATCGGCGCGATTCGCCAGGACGCAAGTCTGTCCAGCGAGGAAAAAGAAACCAAGATTCGCTCAGTGCGCGAGAACTGGCAGGTATTGCATAACCAAGTGGTGGGTTCCGGTGGCCTGCACATAGTCGGCACCGAGCGCCACGAGTCACGCCGCATCGACAACCAACTACGCGGCCGCTCCGGCCGCCAGGGCGATCCTGGATCGAGCCGCTTCTATTTGTCGTTGGACGACCAGTTGCTACGCATTTTCGCCGGCGACCGCGTCCGCATGATCATGGACAAGCTCAAGATGCCCGAAGGCGAGGCCATCGAGCATCCCTGGGTGACGCGCGCCATCGAGAATGCGCAGCGCAAAGTGGAGGCGCGCAACTTCGATATCCGCAAGCAGCTGCTCGAGTACGACGACGTAGCCAACGACCAGCGCCGCGTCATTTACCAGCAACGTAACGAATTGCTCGAAAGCAAGGACATCACCGAGGCTATCGTGGCGATGCGCGAGGGAACCCTCAATGACGCCATCAACGAATTCGTGCCGCCGGGGTCCGTCGAAGAGCAATGGAATACCGCCGGACTGGAGAAGACCTTGGCGGGGGAATTCTTGCTGGATCTACCCATCCAGCAATGGTTGAAGGATGACGAAAGTCTCGATGAAGAGTCGCTCCGCGCCAAGATCATCGAGGCAGGGCACGCGCACTACCGTACCCGCATGGAAACCGTTCCCGCCGAGGGGCTGCACCAGTTCGAGCGCAGTGTCATGCTGCAAACCCTGGACAGTCATTGGCGCGAGCACTTATCCGCGCTTGATCATCTACGCCAAGGTATTCATCTGCGCGGTTATGCGCAGAAGAACCCAAAGCAAGAGTACAAGCGCGAAGCCTTCGAGCTATTTTCCGCCATGCTGGACGCAGTGCGAAATGAAGTCACGAAAGTGCTGATCACGGTGCAAATACGCAGCCAGGAAGACGTGGAAGCGGTGGAAGAGCCCGTCGAGCTGAGCAACGTGCGTTACCAGCATGCCGATTTCGCCGAGACCGAGAATGTAGAAGAAGATGAGACGCCTCCCGAGGCCGCGGAAGGCGAGCGCAAGCCAAAGCCCTTCGTGCGAGGTGGTGGCAAGGTGGGCCGCAACGATCCTTGCCCGTGCGGTTCGGGCAAGAAATACAAGCAATGCCATGGCAAGCTCGCTTGAGTAATTCCGCATGGCCGTAAATCTTCTTCCCGCCAGCGAGAAAACGCTTTATCCCATAGAAGGGGTGCGGCTCGGCACCGCCGAGGCGTGCGTGCGCAAGGCTCACCGCAAGGACCTTCTCGTGATCGAATTGAGCGAGCACTGCGAAGTGGGCGGCATGTTCACGCGCAACCGCTTTTGCGCCGCGCCCGTCATCCTTGCCAAGCAACACTTGGCGAGCGCGCGCGGTATCCGGGCGCTTGTCATCAATACTGGCAATGCCAATGCCGGCACGGGGGATGATGGTATAGCGCGGGCGCGCGAGGTTTGCGACGCCCTTGCGAAGCGACTACGAACGGACCCCGAACGGATCTTGCCCTTCTCCACGGGAGTGATATTGGAGCCGCTGCCGGCGGACCGCATCATCGCGGGATTACCCGCGGCGATTGCCAATCTGCAGACCCATGCTTGGGCGGGCGCGGCGCAAGCCATCATGACCACCGACACGGTTCCCAAGGCCGCTTCTCGCCGCGTTCAAATCGATGGGCATCACGTGAGCATCACGGGTATCTCCAAAGGCTCGGGGATGATTCATCCCGACATGGCCACTATGCTGGCGTACGTGGCCACCGACGCCAGGCTCTCGAATGCGTCCCTGGAGCACGCTTTGCACGAAGCATGCGAGAAGTCGTTCAACTGCGTGACGGTGGATGGAGATACCTCCACCAACGACTCCTTCATTCTCATGGCGACGGGAAAAAGCGGCGTGAACATCGAAAGTATGCAAAGTGATTCCTTCGAAACGTTCACACGGGCTCTCACGGAAGTATGCGTGGAACTTGCCCAGGCGATGGCACGCGATGGCGAAGGCGCCACCAAGTTCATCACTCTCAGCGTGCGAGGCGGGCGTACCCGGGAGGAGTGCAAGCGCATCGGATTCGCCATCGCTCACTCCCCGCTGGTCAAGACCGCGTTTTTCGCTTCCGATCCTAACTTGGGAAGGATCTTGGCGGCCATTGGCAATGCGGGCATCGAGGATCTCGACGTATCGGCGCTGGAAGTCTATCTGGACGATGTGCGGGTCGCCTGCAAGGGCGGGCGCGATCCGGGCTACCGGGAAGAAGATGGCCAGCGCGTCATGCAACAAGATGAGATCGAAGTACGCGTTGTGTTACACCGTGGGGAGGCCAGCGCACAGGTGTGGACTTGCGATTTTTCGCACGAGTACGTCACGATCAACGCGGAATACAGGACGTAATCCGCGCATGGAACCCACGGGCACTCTGGATTCCTTCATCATGCGGTTGGACGCGCTCTTGGACCGGATGGAGCCTTTGCTCCCACCGCTTCAGGCGCCGCTCGATTTCGCGGCGTCCGTCGCATTTCGCTGGCGTAAGCGTGGCATGAGGGGCGGTCTCGAAGCCGTGAGCTCACCTCACGGCATACGCCTGGATGATCTCAAGGGCGTTGACCGGCAAGCCGAGCTGGTAGCGCGTAACTCCCTGCAATTCGTGGAGGGGCGTCCGGCCAACAACGTGTTGCTCACTGGCGCGCGCGGCACCGGAAAATCTTCGCTGGTGAAGGCCGTGCTGAACGAGTTTTCTCCGCGCGGTTTGCGTTTGGTGGAGGTGGAAAAAAACGACTTGCTGGATTTGGCGGACATCATCGAGATATTGGTCCGGCAACCATATCGCTTCATTTTGTTCAGCGATGATCTGTCCTTCGAAGCCGACGAGCCCGACTATAAGGCACTCAAGGCGGTGCTGGATGGTTCGGTGGCGGCCACTCCGGAAAACGTGCTGCTCTACGCCACTTCGAACCGGCGTCATCTCATGCCGGAGTACATGCGGGAGAATTTGGAAACTCGCTACGTGGGCGATGAAATTCATCCCTCCGAGACAGTGGAGGAAAAGGTTTCCTTGTCAGAGCGATTCGGGCTGTGGGTCTCCTTCTATCCCTTCGACCAGGACGAGTACTTGGCCATCGTGCACCATTGGCTGCGGCGGTTGGGTGCGCCCGATCCGCACAACGAGCAAGTGCGGCTAGAAGCCTTGCAATGGGCGCTCATGCGCGGATCGCGCAGCGGGCGCGTGGCCTGGCATTTCGCGCGAGATTGGGCGGGCCGGCACGGCACCAGACCTTGACCGAGCGGCCGGCCACCGAAGTCTCCGCGGGGATCTGTCTTCGCGATGATGGCTGCTTCCTACTGGCGCAGCGCCCGAAGGGCAAACCCTACGCGGGTTATTGGGAATTTCCCGGTGGAAAGGCCGAATCGGGTGAGAGCGCGGCCCATGCCTTGGTACGCGAGCTGGAAGAAGAACTCGGCATCGTGCCGCTTGAATACTATCCTTGGATAACGCGTACCCACCTCTACGAGCACGCTAGCGTACGGCTACGGTTTTTTCGTATTTTGCGGTGGCGGGGGGAATTCGTGTGCCGGGAATTCCAGAATATTACTTGGCAGCAAGGCGGTTCGCCGGGGGTGGCGCCCATGCTGCCTGCTAACGGGCCGGTGATTCGTGCCTTGGAGTTGCCTACTCTACTTGGGATTTCTCAGGCAACGCAGTTAGGTGCCGCCGCATTTGGCGAACGCCTGCACCAATCCCTTTCGGCCGGTCTGCGCTTCGTCATGTTGCGCGAGAAGTCCTGGCCGGAAGATGCCCTACTAGCATACGGACACCAAGTCTTGAACCGCTGCCGGAGTGCTGGCGCGCTAATGGTGGTCAACGCAGACCCATCCCTTGCACAAAAGCTCAATGCCGACGGCGTTCATCTGAGCTCCCAGCGCTTGATGTCGGCCACGCGGCGCCCGGATCTGAAGTGGTGCGGGGCTTCTTGCCATGATCATGCCGAACTCGCCCAGGCCGTTCGCCTGGATTTGGATTATGTCGTGCTCGGGCCTGTGCACCCCACGCTTAGCCATCCTGGCCAGGCAGCGCTGGGATGGGAGCGATTCGGCGCCCTCATTCACGGCTATCCGCTTCCGGTCTATGCCGTGGGGGGATTGAATTCCTCGGATCTACTTGAAGCCTGGAGATTGGGCGCGCACGGGATTGCGATGTTGCGAGCGGCTTGGGGCAGCGCCTAGCTACTTGGTGTGCTGTCCGGGTCCGGTTTTTCCGGCACGCGATAGGACTCCGTGGCCCATTGACCGAGATCGATCAGCCGGCAACGCTCCGAGCAAAAAGGCCGAAAACGGTTGGAAGGCGCGAACAGGGCAGGCCGGCCACAATGCGGGCAACTAACCGTGCGCGCGGGTTTGGGCGTTACCGGCTCCATCCGTCCGGGAAGTTGCAAAAGGTGAGTTCGAAGGGGACGTCGGTCAAGCTGAGCTTCGCGCGTGTCGCGCTGGTAGCCGAAGTAAAGCGAATGTTGAGGGCATATTTGTTCGCGCTAACTTCGGGAACGCACTCGTACTGGTCTTCCACCTTGATTCGAACGAGCTGGGCGGTGCGCCCTCTCATCATTTGCTGAAAAACCCCTTGTGTCGCGGTCTGGCTGGAACCCCGGCCGCTGTCGCGCAGTATGCGCAGAACGATGTTGATGCCCAAGCGCAGGGGCTGGAAGGGGCTCAGCCAGCCGCGCAGATCGTTGCGCCGCTGCTCGGCGCTGCCGTGTAGCCAGTAGTGATAAGTCGGCAAGTCGAACTCGCACACTCCGCCGGGAATGGCGGCGCGCTGCTTGATTCCCATGAGCCAGTCGTTCTCGCGCAACTCCTGCCCCGTCTTGCCGGAAGATTGAAATAGACCGGCTATCGCGCCTTCGATTTCCGACAGCAGGCCGCGCAGGGCATCCTCGGAGATCGCCGGATTCGTTCGCAGCGACCCGAGGGCTTGCCTGAGCCGCTCCAAGTCCTGCATCAACTCGGATTTCAAATCCGCTCGCCCCGCGACATCGAGAATCTCGAAAACCACCTGCATCGCCGCATGGTGATGGGGAGGCTCGTCCTTGGCGGAAAAAAACTCCGCGCGATCGTACAGGTCATCCATGCGAAGGAACGTGCGGACTCTTTCACTAAGGGGGAATTCGTAGTAGATCACGAAGGTGGTTGGTTAGTGCCGGTTCTTAAACGGCGCCAAGTATTCCTCAAAATGGGAGCAAAAGTAAACTAATTACGCGATGGGTCCCCATCGCCCGGTGCGAGGCGGGCGTACTCGAGGTAGCTTACGTGCAGGCGGTCAACTTGCGCGTGGAGTTCATCGAGGGTGCCTTCGTTCGATATCACGTCGTCGGCGGCCGCAAGCCTCGCCGAGCGGGAGGCTTGGGTGGCCATGATGGCCCTCACCTCGGGCTCGGCGAGGCGGCTGCGTTGCATTGTTCGGGCAAGTTGCGTCTCTTCCCGGCAGTCAACTACTAGGACCCGGTTGTACAAGTGCGCATAGCCGCCTTTCTCAACCAACAGCGGTACCACGACAATGGCATAGCTTCCAGATGCTATAGCGATCTGGCGAGCGGTTTCCTCGCGGATAAGCGGATGGAGGACAAGTTCGAGCTGCTTACGCGCCGCGCTATCGGTGAATACTTTTTCCCTGAGCGCCGCGCGGTCAAGATTTCCATTGGGGTGGAACATTTCCGGCCCAAAAGTTTGTCGTAGAGCTGGCATGGCCTCGCCCTGGGCGGAGGTTAACTCATGGGCGATGGCATCTGTATCGACTACCGTGACACCCAGTTGGGCAAAGCGTTGCGCGGCGGCGCTTTTGCCCGATCCGATACCGCCGGTCAGGCCTACTACATAGGGCGGGCGCGAGATCAGAGCAGAAATGGTAGGTAGCCACGAAGCAGGGTATCGCCCCAGAATAGCGCAACTACCCCCCCCAAGACCAGATAGGGACCAAAGGGAATGGGAATGTTGCGTCCGTGCCGGGCAAATACGATCAATCCTAGTCCTACAATCGCTCCAGAGATCGAAGACAATAGGACGATCGGCAGCAACATCTTCCAGCCTAACCACGCGCCAAGTGCCGCCAATAATTTGAAATCGCCGTAGCCCATGCCTTCTTTTCCGGTGACCAACTTGAAAAGCCAGTACACGGACCACAGGGCAAGATAGCCTGCGGCGGCACCGGTCACTGCTTGTGCAAGCGGCACATAGGTGTCCGCGGTGTTAATCAGCAGTCCAGCCCAGAGCAGGGGCAAGGTGATATCGTCAGGCAGGAGTTGGGTATCGAGGTCGATGAACGCCAGGGCGATGAGCGCCCAGCAAAGCAGGAGAATTCCGGCGCCCGCCCAAGTGGCGCCGTAGCGCCAACCTACGTAGGCGCTCACCAGCCCCGTGAACAGTTCGATGGCCGGATACCTCAGGCCAATGGATTTGCCACAGGACGAGCATTTACCCCGCAGGAAGATGTAGCCAAATACCGGAATGTTTTCCCATGCCCGAATTCGATGCCCGCATCCCGGGCAGTTTGATCGCGGTACGCACAGATTGTATTGGCTAGCCGGCGGGATGGTTTCTCCAAGCAGTCCGGAGCATTGTTGCCGCCATTCGTTCTCAAGCATCTTGGGCAGCCGGTGAATCACGGCATTCAGGAAGCTCCCAATGCATAGCCCCAGCGCCAGGCAGAGCCAGGGATAAAGGGCAGCATTGGCTAGGGGCGAAAGCCAGTTCATGGGGCTCAATTCGATTTGGGTTAGGAAGAGGGCATGAAGAAGGGGCGAAAAAAAGCCGGCGCAGTGTAACGCGCCGGCTTTGGTTTCGTGCCGCGTTGCCCTAGACCACTTGCCCCATCTTGAAGATGGGTAAGTACATGGCAATGACCAGCCCGCCGATAAGCGTTCCCAACACAACCATGATCATGGGTTCCATTAGGCTTGACAATGCATCCACGGCGTCATCGACTTCCGCCTCGTAGAAGTCAGCGACCTTGGACAGCATTCCGTCCAAAGAGCCGGATTCCTCGCCGATGGCCACCATCTGGGTCACCATATTGGGAAACACTTCGGTATTCTGCATGGACACCGTCAAGCTCGTTCCCGTGCTGACCGCTCCCTGAATGCGCTTCGTGGCTTGTGAGTACACGTAATTTCCGGAGGCCCCGCCCACGGAATCCAAGGCCTCGACAAGGGGTACGCCTGCCGCGAACATGGTCGCCAGCGTGCGGGTCCAGCGGGCGATGGTGGCTTTGCGAACCAGGTCACCGAAGACTGGGACCTTGAGGAGTAACTGGTCCATGACCGCCTGCATCTTGGCGGACCGCTTCCAAGTGTAGAAGAAAAACCAGAACCCACCGCCGATGCTGCCAAAAATCAACCACCAGTATTGGACGAAGAAGTCGGACATGGCCATCACCACGAGCGTCGGAGCAGGCAAATTCGCCCCAAACCCATCGAAGAGTTCCTTGAAGGCCGGAATGACGAAGATCATGATGACCGCGGTAATGACAAAGGCCACCACCAATACCGAGATAGGATAGAAGAGCGCGGATTTGATCTTGCTCTTGATGGCGAGGATCTTCTCTTTGTAAGTCGCAAGCCGGTCCAGTAGGCTGTCCAAGATACCCGCGGCCTCGCCAGCTCCCACTAGATTGCAGAACAGCGGGTCGAAGTAAAGGGGGTATTTACGGAATGCTTGCGTGAGCGAACTTCCCGTTTCCACATCTGATTTGATGTCGAAAAGAAGCTTGCTCACCGCGGGGTTGTTGTGGCCCTTTCCCACGATATCGAAGGATTGCAACAAGGGGATCCCTGCCTTCATCATGGTGGCGAGTTGCCGCGTGAACAGCGTGATGTCCTTCTCCGAGACCGTGCCGCCGCCGCTCCTGCGTTGCTTCTTGACCTTGAGTACGGAGATGCCCTGACGGCGCAGCGAGGACTGAACAACCGCCTCGCCGGTGGCGCGCATTTCGCCCTTGACCGTCTTACCAGCCTTGTCGCGCCCCTCCCATTGGTAGGTTTGCTCCTTGATCTCGCGGCGCTTGAGAGCGGGGTTGGCTGCTGCCATGGTCGTGACTCCTAACGGTGTTTATTCATTGGTGATGGCCTCTATTTCCTCCAACGAGGTCACGCCTTGCTTGACTTTCAGTAAACCGGACTGCCTCAAATCCTTCACGCCCTCGCGTTTGGCTTGCACGGCGATATCCATGGCATTGCCATTCTTCATGATGATGCGGTTGATCTCGTCGCTGATAGGCATCACTTGATAAATTCCTACCCGGCCCTTGTAGCCCGAGCCACTACAGATATCGCATCCCACGTGGCGGAATGGGGTCCATTTCCCGTCCAGGTCGGCCTCGGTAAAGCCGGCTCTTAGCAATGCCTCCGCCGGAATCTTGGCGGGCTGTTTGCACTGGCATAACCGCCGCCCCAAACGCTGAGCCGTGATGAGCATCACCGAAGTGGCGATATTGAAGGGGGCAATCCCCATATTCATCATGCGAGTCAGGGTCGTGGGGGCGTCGTTGGTATGCAATGTGGATAACACCAAATGTCCCGTTTGAGCGGCCTTGATGGCGATCTCGGCGGTTTCCAGGTCGCGGATCTCGCCCACCATGATGATGTCGTGGTCTTGGCGCAAGAAAGCCTTGAGCGCCGCCGCAAAAGTTAGACCAGCCCTGTCGTTCACGTTGACTTGGTTGACCCCCGGCAGGTTGATCTCCGCGGGATCTTCCGCCGTAGAGATGTTGATGCCTGGTTTGTTGAGCAAGTTGAGGCAGGTATACAGGGACACGGTCTTACCGGAACCGGTCGGACCTGTCACGAGGATCATTCCATAAGGGCGGCCGATGGCGTTGAGCATGGCCTGCTTTTGCTCCGGCTCATATCCCAAGGCCTCGATTCCTAAAGTGGTGCTCGATGGATCCAGAATACGCAGGACGATCTTTTCGCCATGCAAGGTAGGGAGCGTACTCACCCGAAAATCGATGGCCCGGTTCTTGGACAACAAGAGTTTCATGCGCCCATCTTGCGGGACGCGCTTTTCCGAGATATCGAGTTTGGAAATTACCTTGATGCGAGAGGCGATTTTTTCCTTGAGAGCGAGGGGCGGCTGGCTCACCTCTCGCAACTCGCCATCCGTGCGGTAGCGGATGCGGTAATACTTTTCATAGGGCTCGAAATGAATGTCGGAGGCGCCCTGGTTGATGGCATCCAATAGGGTTTTCTGGATGTACTTCACCACGGGGGCATCGTCTATTTCGGCGCTTGAGGCCTCCGGTGTGGCCTCATGCGCCACCATATCCTCGAGGTCCGAGGTATTGTCATCATCGAGCAGGCTCGACAAGGCGTCGCTTGCGTCCTGGGTGACCTTGGCGAGCAAGGTGGCGAGCTTACCGTCCTCCACCACAACGGGCTCGATATGGAGCCCCGTTTGAAACTTGAGCTCATCCATGGCGGCGCGATGCGTCGGATCGGAGAAGCCCACGAACAGCCGGTTGCCGCGCGTGAACAGCGGGAGCGCACGCTTGCCGGAAAGCACCTTCGCTTCCAGGTATTTCACCGGAAGCTGCTCAGGATCCATGGATCCTAGATCGAAAAGGGGAAAGCCAAAGGTGGTGGAGGCAAAGGTAGCGATTTCGGATTGGCCGAATTTCTTGGCCTGAAGCAATTGCTCCACAAAGGTGATGTTCGCGGCGTGGGCCTTGGATTGAAAGCCTTCGGCTTCTTGTTCCTTGAGCATGCCTTTTTGGACCATCGCGCGTGCCAGCCCGCTCAGTCCTGCCTGAGTAGTCACGTTGGCTACCGAGCGGGTACAGCTAGGCGCGGGGCGTAAGACCCGCGCCTAGCTGCGACATGAATGGAAAGGCGGGCGCTAATGGGGCGCCTTGCTATGGGTGGCGCTTCTGGATCGGGCATTTTGTAAAGGCGGGATATCGATGGTTCGCGCAGTCATATCGGCCCCGGGAAGGAAAAATTGAGTTGGGATTTCCGCAGCCGCCACGACAATCCCCGGCTTTAGCGATGCAGCAGCACCTCCAACACAAACTTCGTGCCCAGATATGCCAGTACGAGGGCGAGGAACCCGCTCAAAGTCCAGCGCAGGGCCACCCGGCCGCGCCATCCCCAAAGCCAGCGCCCCAACAGCAGGGACGCGAATATGATCCAAGACGATATTCCGAAGATGACCTTGTGGGTGAACTGAAGTGGTTTGCCGAATAACTCCTCGGAGAAAAACATCCCGGAGGCGAGGGAGAGCGTGAGTAGAAAGAACCCTAGCCCCAGAATGCGGAAGAGCAACGTTTCCAAGCTCAATAAGGGAGGCAAATGCTGCAAGAAGAAGGGTAGCGAGGCGCCGTGAAGACGGCGTTCCATCGCGGCCATCAACAGCGCCTGTAAAGAGGCGATGGTAAAGAGGCTGTAGGAAAGCAGCGACAGCAGCAGGTGCACGCGAAACAGCCCAAGATGTGTATGGGTGAGGGGTTTGCCAGAGGGTAATACTAGGCTCGCGAGCACCGTGCTTGCCGCTAGAGCGTAAATGAGCACCTGCAGACCCTCGAGGCGCTGCCGGAAACTTGCCAGCCAGTAAATCAATGCGGTGAGCCAGACGATCAGCGACAAGGAGGTGCCCACGCCCAATCGCATTTCGCCTTCCGAGAACAAGGCCTGGCCGAGTAGCCACGCGTGCCCCAGCAGCGGCACGGCCGCCGCCAGTTGCCACCGGAGACCCGCCTGCCGGTTCGGGCGCGACAACGTGCGCCCAAGACTCGCGCCCAGGGCGGCGTAGAGTGCGCAGACCAGTAGAGAGATGGAGGGATGCGTTAGAATCGAATCGTTCCAGCGGTATTGATCTCGGTGTTGGGCCAGGGGGTGGATGCCACCGGCATTCGTTCAAGTCTACCGCATCGCTCGTCTGAATCTCCCCGAGAAGTTTCCTCTGATAGCTGCTACCCATGTTTGAAAATCTCACCAACCGGCTCTCCGGGGTCGTCAAGACACTCCGCGGTCACGCGCGCCTGACCGATGCCAATGTGCAAGACGCTTTGCGCGAAGTGCGCATGGCACTGCTGGAAGCCGATGTGGCCCTGCCGGTGGTCAAGGATTTCATCGCCAAGGTAAAGGAAAAGGCCCTGGGCCAGGAGGTGGTGGGGAGTTTGACGCCAGGCCAGGCTTTGGTGGGCGTCGTGTACGAGGAACTCACGGCGGTGATGGGCGGATCGGCCCAGGGGCTTAACCTTGCCACCACGCCACCTGTCGTCATTTTGATGGCTGGCCTGCAAGGCTCCGGTAAGACCACCACCTCGGGCAAACTCGCGCGCATGCTGATCGAGCAGAAAAAGAAGGTCCTGCTAGCCAGTTGCGACGTTTACCGGCCGGCCGCCATCGATCAACTTCAAACGCTCGCCAAGCAGGTCAACGCGGATTTTTTCCCCTCGCAAACTAGCGAGCGCCCATTGCACATCGCGCAAGCAGCGCTGCATCATGCCCGCACCCATTATCATGACGTGCTCATCCTGGATACGGCGGGACGCTTGAGCATCGATGAAGCCATGATGCGCGAGATCGGCGAATTGCACGCCGCCATCCATCCGGCCGAAACGTTATTCGTCGTGGATTCCATGCAGGGCCAAGACGCCGTGAACGTTGCAAAAGCCTTCGCGGACGCATTGCCCCTCACCGGCGTGGTGCTGACGAAGCTAGATGGCGATGCCCGCGGCGGCGCGGCGCTTTCCGTGCGCCACGTGACCGGCAAGCCCATCAAATTCGTCGGGGTGGGCGAAAAGCTGCCCAACCTCGAGCCCTTCTATCCGGAGCGCATGGCGTCGCGCATCATTGGCATGGGCGATGTGCTGTCCTTGGTGGAGGATGCGCACCGCAACGTGGACGCCGAGGAAGCGCACAAGCTCGCCAAGAAGGTCAAGAGCGGCAAGGGCTTCGACCTGGAAGACTTCCGCGGCCAACTCCTGCAAATGAAGAAGATGGGGGGCATGGGTGCGATGCTGGATAAATTGCCTGCCCAAATCACGCAAGCTGTTCAAGGCGCGCGGATGGACGAGAAGGTCATCTACCGCACCGTCGGCATCATCGACTCCATGACGCGCCAGGAACGAAGCAAGCCCGAGCTCATCAAAGCCTCGCGCAAGCGCCGCATTGCCACGGGTTCGGGCGTAAGCGTTCAGGAGGTCAACCGCCTCCTCAACCAGTTCGAGCAGATGCAGAAAATGATGAAGATGATGAGCAAGGGCGGCATGCAGAAGATGATGCGTGCCATGAAGGGAATGATTCCGGGAATGCTCTGAACGCGCGGCCCCGCGCAAGGAGAAGTGATTTGAATAAGTGGTTTTTTGTACTGGTGTTGTGGGTCGTTAGCGCGGGGTGCGTCCACGCCCAGGATTACGCCCGTGAAAAACGCTGGGCGGACCAGATCGTTCCTGGCCTCCTGGTGGGCGACGCCCTCTGGATCGAGCAGAAAGAGGGGCACAAATTTCTCGCGATCTACACGGAAGCCGAAAAACCACGCGGCGCGGTCATCATTGCCCACGGCCGCGGTTGGAGTCCGGATTTCGAACTCTACGGGATACTTCGGCAGAAGATCGCCGAGCAAGGCTATAGCACGCTCTCCATACAGCTACCCATCCTGGGCGGCGGGGCCAAGATCGGTGACTACATCCCCTCCTACCCTGATGCGGCAGAGCGCTTCGAGCTGGCCACGAAGTGGCTGAAGGCCAAGGGATTCGAGAACATTTCCATCGTGTCCCACAGCCTGGGCGCCACCATGGCGAACCAGTACCTGATCAATGCGGACAAGACGGACGTGAAGGCTTGGGTCTTCATCGGCATCATCAATGGCTTGGAGGAGATGTTCCGCATCAAGATCCCGGTGCTCGATGTCTTCGGCGGCAAGGATTGGGAGATTACCCAGGTGGGGGCGTATGAGCGTAAAAAGCAGATCATGAAAATCAAGGGCTCCGACCAGGTCGTGGTCAAGGACGCCCTGCACTTCTTCGAAGGGCGGGAGGATGAGCTGACCAAGGTCGTCGTAACTTTTCTCGACCAGGTATTCCACGCGGGAAAACCGGAGTTGGCGGCCAGCAAATAGCTCGGTTAGGACCCTCGGGACTCAAATTCGCCTTGATCCCAATGAGTCGCGGGACTAGAATCCCGCCCCTTGCTTTTTTAACGGATACATTAGGACTAGGCCCATGGTAGTGATTCGCTTGGCACGTGGTGGCGCGAAAAAGCGTCCGTTTTTCAATGTGGTCGTTACGGATTCGCGTAATGCCAGGGACGGCCGGTTCATTGAGCGCCTGGGTTTTTACGACCCCAAGGCACCCGCAGGGCGCGAATCGCTGCGCATCGAGTTGGGGCGTGTCTCCCACTGGCAGACCCATGGCGCGCAGTTGAGCACAACGGTTTCCCGTTTAGTGAAGCAGTTTGGCCGAGCCGCCAAGCCCGCTTGACCGCCTGGTTCCGTTGGGGCGCATCGCCGCCCCCTTTGGAGTGCAGGGCTGGGTCAAGATACAGCCCTATACGGGAGAGCCTTCTGGATTGGAGGGGTATCCCGTCTTCTGGGTGGGTGCCAAGGAACCCTTCAAACAGTATGGAGTGGAGCAGGTTGCGGTGCATGGCCGCAGCGTGTTGTGCAAGTTTCGAGGTATCTCGGTACGTGAACAAGCGGCCCTGCTCAAAGGCTGCGAAGTAGGAGTCCCTAGGCACGAATTACCCAAGAGTGGTCCTGATGAATTCTATTGGGCCGATTTGATTGGGGTGGAGGTCAAGAACACCGACGGCGTTGCCTTCGGAACCATCGCCCGCATGGCGGATAATGGGGCACAAAGCGTGATGGTGGTGAACGGAGAGCGCGAACGGTTGATTCCCTTCGTCGCTCCCATCTTGAGGGAAGTTTCCTTGGAGGAGCGCAAGGTGGTCGTGGAATGGGGGGCGGACTTTTGAAGCGCTTCGATGTCATCACCCTATTTCCGGAGATGTTCGATGCGATCACCCGTTCGGGCGTGACACGCCGGGCGTTCGAGGCGGCGGTCTACGAGCTAGTGCTGTGGAATCCGCGGGACTTTAGCCAGAACGCCTACCGCGCGGTGGATGACCGTCCCTATGGCGGGGGGCCGGGCATGGTGATGATGGCCGAGCCATTAGCGAAGGCCATCAAGGCGGCGAAGCAGCGGCAACGCAGCTCCGGGGGAAAAGAGACCAAGGTGGTGTACCTCACGCCCCAGGGTAAGTGTCTTACCCATGGGCTGGTCACCGAGTTGGAGCAGTTAGACGGGCTGATATTGTTGGCCGGCCGTTACGAAGGCGTGGACGAGCGCTTGATCGAAGCCCAGGTGGATTACGAGGTTTCCATCGGCGATTATGTGTTGTCTGGCGGCGAATTGCCCGCGATGGTATTGATGGATGCCATCATCCGGAGGATTCCTGGTGTGCTGGGGGATAATGACTCGGCCTCGCAGGATTCCTTCGTCAATGGGCTGCTGGATTGCCCGCATTACACCCGGCCCGAGCAGTGGGCAGATGTGGCCGTACCGGCGGTGCTGATGTCTGGCAATCATGCGGATATCGACCGCTGGCGCTTGAAGCAGTCCTTGGGCCGCACATGGCGCCGGCGCCCGGAGCTGCTGGCAAAAATGAATTTGAGCACCGAACACATGCGCCTGCTGGAAGAGTTCAGGCAGGATGAATCGGAACCCAAGCGATCGTTGGTATAGTGCGGAACGGATTTTACGGAAACGCGTTTGATAACGGGTAATAAAGCGGAGCAAGTCAGATGAATCTAATTGGCAAGATCGAGCAGGAAGAAATCGCGCGCTTAGGCAAGAAAGTCCCTGAGTTTTCGGCCGGAGATACGGTGATCGTCAACGTCAGCGTGGTGGAAGGCGAGCGCAAGCGCGTGCAGGCTTACGAAGGGGTAGTGATCGCCAAACGCAATCGCGGCCTGAATTCCAGCTTCATCGTGCGCAAGATCTCCTCGGGAGAGGGCGTGGAGCGTACATTCCAAACCTATTCGCCCCTGATCGCCAGCGTGGAAGTCAAGCGCCGCGGGGACGTGCGGCGCGCGAAGCTCTACTACTTGCGCGATCGTTCCGGTAAATCGGCGCGCATTCGCGAGAAAGTTTCGGCGCGTGAAGTCATGGCTGAGTAGTACTCGCCCATGGCATCGCGGGAAGCCAATAAAAAAGGCGGCGCAAGCCGCCTTTTTTATTGGCTGCGGCGCTGTTGGTAGAATTCAGTCATGCGAACCGCGAGAGTTTTTGCCCGGTGAAATCCCCCCGCGAGCTTACCTCTGGATACTCGGCGTGTGTTGCGCTGCCATTCGCCGTGATTGGCGTGCGCACGCAGCACGACCGTCTGGTGGGGCTGGAATATCTTCCGCTGGGAGCAGCGACTCTTGCCCCCCTTGATGCCCTGGCCAAGGAAGTGACCAAACAGTTGCACGCCTTCATCAGGGATGCTCGGTTTCGCTTCGAACTGCCCCATGAAATTCATGGAACCGACTTTCAACGCAGCGTATGGGAGCGCATCACCATGATTCCCGGCGGCAGCACCCGAAGCTACGGAGAGATCGCCAAGAGCATCAAGACTTCCGCCCGTGCCGTGGGAACTTGTTGCGGCGCGAACCGTTTTCCGCTCATCATTCCTTGCCACCGCGTGGTGGCGGCCCATGGCATCGGTGGATTCATGCATACCCGCTCCGAGGGCACGGCACTCAATATCAAACGTTGGTTGCTACAACACGAAGGTGCTCTCCATCGATAGCGAGCCCGTGCTCGACGCTTTTTGCGATGCTCTTTGGCTGGAAGATGGCCTCTCGCCCCATTCGCTCGGCAGTTACCGGCGTGACTTGTTGCTGTTTGCCCAATGGCTGAAGTCCAGCCGGAAGACCCTTGTGGAAGCGGGCAGGACGGATGTCCTCGCTCACCTTGCCCATCGCATGCAAGGGGGCGCCAAGCCGCGCTCGGTGGCGCGCCAACTTTCGGCGCTACGGCGTTTCTACGCCTATCTGATGCGCCAGAATATTTGCGCGGAAGATCCCACGTTGCAAGTGGAAGCCCCCAAGCTACCGCGCGCGTTGCCCAAGAGTTTGAGCGAAGCCGATGTCGAAAATCTTCTGGCCGCGCCCAGCCTGAATACTCCTCTGGGCGTGCGCGACCGCGCCATGCTGGAGTTACTGTACGCCACCGGTTTGCGCGTGACCGAGCTCATCACGCTCGCCATGAACCAATTGAGCCATGACATGGGCGTGGTGCGCGTGCTGGGCAAGGGTAATCGCGAACGGCTGGTCCCCGTCGGCGAAGAAGCCTTGGATTGGGTCGCCCGCTATCTGCGCGAGGCCCGCCCCGCCCTATTGGGAGCGCGCGGCAGCGATGCCTTATTCGTTACGGCGCGCGGTGGCGCCATGGCGCGCAATGCTTTTTGGTACATTATTCGGCGCCACGCGCAAAGTGCCGGCATACACAAGGCGTTGTCCCCGCATACGCTACGGCATGCGTTCGCGACCCATCTACTCAATCACGGCGCGGATCTGCGCGTGGTGCAAATGTTGTTGGGTCACGCCGATATCTCGACTACTCAAATCTACACTCATGTGGCGCGCGAGCGCTTGAAGCAACTACATGCCAAGCACCACCCGCGAGGATAGCTATGACTGTTGCCGTGATCATTCTGGGATATTTGATGGGTTCCCTGTCCTTCGCCGTGATGACGGCGAAGCTCTTTGGCTTACCCGACCCGAGAACCTATGGCTCCGGCAATCCCGGCGCCACCAACGTACTGCGTAGCGGGAAGAAGCTGGCGGCTTTGATTACCCTATTGGGTGATGCGTCCAAGGGCGCCATCGCCATCGGAATTGCGCACGTGCTATTGGCCGAGAGCTCCCAACTCTCCACCGGCATCGCTTTAACGGGATTGGCGGCTTTCCTGGGGCATCTGTATCCCGTGTTCTTTCGGTTCAAGGGTGGCAAGGGCGTGGCCACGGCCTTGGGGATTTTGCTGGCCTTTCATTGGATGCTAGGGATCGCAGTGTTGGCGGTCTGGCTGGGCGTCGTGGGCGCTACGCGCTACGTTTCCCTGGCAGGCGTAGTGGCTGCCGTGGCTGCCGCACCGGTCGCGGCCTACTTGAGCGCCAGTGCCGTGATGGTGATGGCGGTTTCCGTGATGGGATTACTGATCCTTTGGCGCCACGGTGGCAATCTGCGCCGGTTGCGAGCCGGAACGGAAAGCAAGGTGTTCGCGAACAAGTCCTAGATTTGCGGCAGGTCCGCCAAGTCCCATCGCGGGCGCACTCCAAAGGAGAGGGACGCACAGGCCCCGTCCAGTCTGAGAGCACCCGCCAGTGCGATCATGGCGCCATTGTCGGTGCAAAACTCCAGGGCCGGATAGTGGATCGTGAAGCCGTTCTTGCGTGCGGATTCGTCCAGCACGGCGCGCAAGCGTTGATTAGCCCCCACCCCTCCGGCCACCACTAGGGTTTCGATTCCCGTGCTTCGCATGGCCGCCGTGGTCTTCGCCGCTAGCACTTCCGCCACCGCGTCTTGGAAGCTGGCCGCCAAGTCCGCGGCGCCTTGAGGATCCGTAGCTTCACGGCGCAATGTGGAGAGCACCGCAGTCTTGAGTCCGCTGAAGCTGAAATGAAGATCGTTACTGTGCAGCATCGGCCGGGGTAAGCGGTAGCGTGAGGCATCCCCGGAGGCCGCGAGCCTTGCGAGCGCGGGACCGCCAGGGTAGCCCAGCCCTAGGAGTTGCGCTGTCTTGTCGAAAGCTTCCCCAGCAGCATCGTCCATGGTTTCGCCGAGGAGTTCGTATCTTCCGAGGGCGGCGACCCGCATCAATTGCGTGTGCCCCCCGGATACGAGCAATGCCACGAAGGGTAATGGTGGCGGGCTTCCGGAGAGAAATGGCGCAAGCAGATGGCCTTCCAGGTGATGCACGGGGACGGCAGGAATTCCCAGGGAGTAAGCGAGCCCTTGCGCCGCGCTGGCACCTACCAACAGCGCGCCCGCCAAGCCCGGTCCGGCCGTGTAGGCGATTGCGTCCAAATCGCGCGGCGATTGGCTGCTTTCCCTCAGGATTTTGTTGAGGAGAGATGGCAGCCTCCGGATGTGATCGCGAGAAGCCAATTCGGGCACCACCCCCCCGTACTCCTGGTGCATGGCCACCTGCGAATGCAGGGCGTGCGCCAGCAATCCGCGCGTGCTGTCGTAAAGCGCGACACCAGTTTCGTCGCAGGAGGTTTCGATGCCAAGAACGAGCAAGGGAAATGACTTTGAGAGAAATTTCTAGAAGACGCGCCTGAAAAGAGTTCTGATATACTCCGCCGCTTTCCAATTTCAGGCCCTGGCTAAAAGGTTCAACGTAGATGACAACTGTACGCGTAAAAGAGAATGAGCCCTTTGAGGTGGCAATGCGCCGTTTCAGGCGCACTGTCGAGAAAACAGGTCTTTTGACCGAACTGAGGGCGCGCGAATTCTACGAAAAGCCTACCTCGGAACGCAAACGCAAACTGGCCGCCGCAGTGAAGCGCCACTATAAGCGCATCCGCAGCCATACATTGCCTCCTCGGATGTTCTAGGATCCGCCGGTTCATCCGTGAGTCTCAAGGAGCGCATCACCGAAGACATGAAGGCAGCGATGCGCGCCAAGGAAGCGGGGCGCCTATCCGCGATTCGCCTGTTGCTCGCGGCGCTGAAACAAAGAGAGATCGATGAGCGCATCGTGTTGAGCGATGAGCAGGTCTTGGCGGTCATCGACAAACTGCTCAAACAACGGCGCGATTCCATCAGCCAGTTCGAGGCAGCCGGACGGCAAGATCTCGCGGATAACGAAAAGTTCGAAGCCCAGATCCTCATGGGCTACATGCCGCAGCCACTACCAGAAGAGCAAATCGCGGCTTACGTGAGCGAAGCGATCGCCGCGGCGGGAGCAAAGGGCCCGCAGGATATGGGGAAGGTCATGGCGATCCTCAAGCCCAAACTTGCGGGCAGGGCGGACATCGGGAAGGTCTCCGGCTTGGTGAAGCACAAGCTCGCGAGTTAGCTCCGCCTCGCTGGTTTTTACGATAATCTCTGCCCTTTGGTGAAGGGGCGGTGCCAAGCGTGGCACCGGCATGGGATGGCGCGTTCGATCCTTTGCGTAGGGCAATGATTCCACAATCTTTCGTCCAAGATTTATTAGCCCGGGTCGACATCGTGGATGTGATCGACCCTCTCGTGCCGCTCAAGCGCGCGGGCGCTAACTTGGCCGCGTGCTGCCCCTTCCACGGCGAAAAAACCCCATCCTTCACCGTTAGCCCGTCAAAGCAGTTCTATCATTGCTTTGGTTGCGGTGCTCACGGTTCGGCGGTTGGATTTCTCATGGAGCACCTCGGCCTCGGATTCGTGGACGCCATCAAGGAATTGGCGGGCCGGGTGGGTATGAGCGTCCCCGAAGCCCAGTTCACGACCGATGCGCCCGCTTCGCGCAGCCGGGTGGAAGGGCTTCTTCCCGTCATGGAGCACGCCCAGCGGTTCTACAAGAAAGAATTGAAGCGCTCCGAGCGAGCCATCGAATATCTGAAAAGCCGCGGGCTATCCGGCGAAATCGCGGCGCGCTACGGTGTCGGCTATGCGCCAGAGGGCTGGCAAAACTTGTCGGCTGTCTTCGAGCGCTACGACTCCCATGACCTGGCCGAAGCCGGGCTTGTCATCGACAACGACTCCGGAAAACGCTACGACCGCTTTCGCGACCGCATCATGTTCCCCATATCCGATGCGCAAGGGCGGGTGATCGGATTCGGAGGCCGCGTGCTCAATAGCGGCGAACCCAAATACCTCAATTCGCCAGAGACGCCCTTGTTCGAAAAGGGCCGTGAAGTCTACGGCCTTTTTCAAGCCCGGCAAGCCATTCGCGCCGCGGGGCGCGTCGTGGTGGTGGAGGGCTACATGGATGTGGTGGCGCTTGCGCAATTCGGAGTGCAGTACGCCGTGGCCACCTTGGGCACGGCCACTACCCCTACCCACGTTCAAAAACTGCTGCGCCAAACCGACGAAATCGTGTTCTGCTTCGACGGTGACAATGCCGGGCGCCGCGCCTCCTGGAGGGCACTGGAAAACTCCATCGGGCAGATCAAGGACGGTAAGCAGATCCGGTTCCTTTTCCTCCCCGAAGGCGAAGACCCCGATAGCTATGTGCGCCGCTTTGGGCCGGAGGGTTTCGTCAAGCTTCTGGCTTCCGAGTCCCTCGCGTTGTCGGCGTTTTTGCTGAGGGAGCTGACTGGCCGGGTGGACATGGCCACGGCGGAAGGCAAGGCCAAGTTCCTGGAGGACGTGAAGCCCTTGTTGGGCCAGATCAGCGCACCCCTGCTCGCATTGACGATGCGAAAACGAGTGGCCGAGGTATCAGGGTTGGCGGAGGCTGAAGTGCTAAAGGCGCTGCAACTGCGCCCCGCTGCCGAAGTTCGGGCGCGAGTGCCGAATTCCCCAAGGTTGCGCTCGGCCTTTAGGACCTTTCTTGAGATCCTTGCCTACCGCCCCCAGTTGGCGGGATCCATCACGGACCTTAACCGCTTTAATACCCATGGCCTTGAACTGATACAGGTTACCAGCCTTGAGTTGGAGTTTCTGCATGCCTTGCTACCCGCCTTGCGCGCGGGTGGTGAGAAGTTCAATCTAACCGAAGCATTTCGCGGCACCACGCTCGAGGCGGTGGCACAGGAAGTGGAAAGATCCACCATGGAGTGGGACGAACTGGGCCTTGATGAGGGCCAACTCAAACAAGATTTAGAGGGAGCATGGCGGGCCATGCAAGAGCAAGTGAGGAAGGCACGCCAGAGGGGGCTCATGGAAGCGCTGAAAGAGCGTGGCTGGACCCCAGAAGAAAAGGAGCAGTTTCGGCTCCTTCAACAGCCAGTGATTTGAGCTTCATTTCAAGAAACCTTTTCCCTTGAGCAAGGTCACCTTGCTAGAATGGAGGGTTTTTACGGTAAGCGGGGCGCAGTCTTGGGCAATTTCGAGGCATCCAGAAGCCGGACCTAGAAAAAGAGGACCTTACATGGCGAGAAAGAGTAGAGAAGAGAAGAAACGCGAACGGGACGCATTGAAGCGGGCCGCGGTCCGGGTCGAACTACACGCGGACGACGCGGAAACACGGCGCACCCGGTTAAAGAATCTGATCGTGCTGGGTAAGGAGCGCAATTACCTCACTTACGCGGAGATCAACGATCACCTGCCAGACGATATGCTGGATGCCGAGCAGATCGAAAGCATCATCAGCATGATCAACGACATGGGCATCCAGGTCTACGACGAGGCGCCCGATTCCGAGCAGCTCCTCATCCTGGCCGAGGCCAATCCGCCCGCGCCCGACGAGGACGCGGCGGAGGAAGCCGAACAAGCCCTTACCACCGTGGATTCGGAATTCGGCCGAACCACCGATCCCGTGCGTATGTACATGCGCGAGATGGGATCCGTGGAGTTGCTCACGCGCGAGGGCGAGATCGAAATCGCCAAGCGCATCGAGGACGGCTTGCGGCACATGATGCAGGCCATTTCCGCTTGCCCTTCCACCATCGGCGACATTCTGCTGTTGGCCGAAAAGGTCACCAAGGATGAACTGCGCATCGACGAAGTCGTGGATGGCCTGGTCAATCCCGACGCGGGGGACGATGTTCCGCCCGAAATCTCCGAGGAGGAGACGGAAGAGGACTTGGACGCCGAGACCGAGGAAGACGAAGCCGGCGTGCAAAGCGCCACCTTGCTCCAGTTGAAGCAAGACGCCTTGGTCCACTTCACGGCCATCGCCGAAATTCGCGGCCGCATGATGAAGGCCTTGCAGCGCTACGGCAGCAAGAGCAAGTCTTACCTCAAGGCTCAAGAAGCGCTGACGGCGGAGTTGATGAGAATCCGCTTCACCGCGAAACAGATCGAAGCCCTGTGCGACAGCGTGCGCAAACTGGTGGACGAGGTCCGCGGCAACGAGCGCTCCGTCATGGAGATTTGCGTCGAAAAAGCCGGCATGCCGCGCTCTCACTTCATCAATAATTTTCCTGGCAACGAGGAAGACGTCGAATGGATCAAGCGTGAAATCGCCTCGCGCAAACCCTACGCCGAGACGCTTGCCCGCTTCGCGCCAGCCATCGTCGAGCAGCAACAGCGCTTGATCGGCCTACAGCGCCGCGTATCCATTTCGCTGCGCGATTTGAAGGAGATCAACCGCCAGATGTCCACCGGCGAGGCCAAGGCCCGCCGCGCCAAGCGCGAAATGACCGAGGCGAACCTGCGGCTGGTGATCTCCATTGCGAAGAAATACACCAACCGGGGTTTACAGTTTCTGGATCTGATTCAAGAGGGCAACATCGGCTTGATGAAGGCAGTGGACAAATTCGAGTACCGCCGCGGCTACAAGTTTTCCACGTACGCCACTTGGTGGATTCGCCAGGCCATCACCCGCTCCATCGCGGATCAGGCGCGCACCATCCGCATTCCGGTGCACATGATCGAAACCATCAACAAGATGAACCGCATCTCGCGGCAAATCTTGCAAGAAACCGGGTTGGAGCCCGATCCGGCCACGCTGGCGGTGAAGATGGAAATGCCCGAGGACAAGATCCGCAAGATCTTGAAGATCTCCAAGGAACCCATCTCCATGGAAACGCCCATTGGAGACGATGACGACTCCCACCTGGGCGATTTTATCGAGGACCATAACACCCTTGCTCCAGTGGACGCCGCAGTCTACAGCAGCCTGCGCGAGGCCACCAAGGAAGTCCTGGACACCCTGACGCCTAGGGAAGCCAAGGTGCTGCGCATGCGGTTTGGCATCGAGATGAACACCGACCATACCCTTGAGGAGGTGGGCAAGCAGTTCGATGTCACGCGCGAACGCATTCGCCAGATCGAGGCAAAAGCGCTACGCAAACTGCGACATCCATCGCGCTCCGAGCGGCTGCGCAGCTTCCTCGATACCGAGTCGTCCTAGGAGTTACTCGAACGGCATTTCGAGCGCTAATGCGGGACCTAGAAAACGCTTCACATGCCGGTTCGATTGATGCACAATTCGCCCCCTGCGCGTGGTCTTGGCGCCGCTCGCGGGGTTTGTTTTTGCGCACGGTCCCTGACGAGGGTACCACTCTCTGACTGGGGCGCGAATTCGCGAGGCTATGGGATAAGAAACTCGTTAATGGTTTCTGACTTCCCGGGGCCGAGCGAGCGTCCGTTTGCCTTGGACCGGGGCAGCGGCTGTTTGGGGTGCGGCGTACACGGTAGTGGGTAGTTAGCGTATGCATCGCACCTGGGGATAGACCGGGACTCCTGGGCCCGGCGTTTTTCGTTACTTGTTTAACTTAACAAGGAGGGTAACGATGACGCTTAGCCTTCAAGCAGCGACCTCAGTTGTTGAGAAGTCTGCAGCAGGCCTTCATCTTATCGGCGATCTCTACGAGTGCGCCAGCGAGAAGCATTACATGCTCGACGCCAACGTGCTCCGGGATCATTGTGTATCGCTTGTACGCGCATCGGGACTCACCGTTGCCGGCGAACTGTTTCACCAGTTCCCCGGTGAAGGCGGCGTCACCGGCGTGGTGGTGCTTGCGGAATCGCACCTGTCCATTCACACTTGGCCGGAGCGTGGCTATGTCACGATCGACGTCTACGTGTGCAACTACAGTTGCAACAACCGCGAAAAAGCCAAGAAACTGTTTGACGCACTCATAGAAACCTTCAGGCCGGCCGATCCTCGTCTTGTATCGGTGGATCGCGCCTGAGCGAGACTTCTGAAGTGCCGAATGTGAAGGCTTCGTCCGCCTTCCTGGCCGAGCAGGTAAACCCGAACTACGGGTTTTTCCTGCGCGCCGGGGCGCCGCTGCTTTCCGGCCGCACGCAGTTTCAAAGCATCGAGGTGTTCGACACCCCGATATTCGGCCGCGTGCTGCGCCTGGATAATGTATTCCAGACCTCCGAGGGCGACGAGTTCTTCTATCACGAGAACCTGTGCCACGTACCCGCCGTCTCCCACCCGGAGCCCAGGCGCGCATTGGTCATCGGAGGCGGGGATGGCGGCGCGGCGGAAGAGTTGTTGAAGCACCGCACCATGGAGCGCGTGGTCGTTGCCGAACTGGATCAGGGCGTCGTGGAGGCCTCGAAAAAATATCTCGGCAAAATCCACAACGGCGTCTTCGATGATCCCCGCCTGGACGTGCGCGTCATGGATGGTAAGGCCTACATCGAAACCACCCACGACCGTTTCGATCAAATCGTCATCGATCTCACCGATGCCTCCGGCCCTTCGCTGGCACTCTACACAACGGAGTTCTACGGTGCGTGCAGGCGGGTGCTGGGAGAGCAAGGCGTGCTCTCCCTACACCTCGAATCGCCCATCGCCCATCCGAATACCTTCAACCGCATCGTGAAGACTCTTCAGTGCGTATTCAAGATCGTGCGCCCCTACCTCGTGTACGTTCCAACCTATGGCAGCCTGTGGGGCATGGCGTGCGTTTCCGATCTTGCCGATCCTCTCGCACTGAGCGCGCAGCAAGCCGATGCGCGCATCGCCGAGCGCGGATTGCATAGTCTTCAGTATTACAACGGCGATACCCACCGCGCCGTGTTCGCGCATCCCAATTTCGTGCGCGAACTTCTTTCCCAAAGCGCCGCGCCACTGACGATGGATAACTTGGTGGCGGGGGAAGTGATTCCCACGGAAGAACGCGGTAAGCTTGTAGTGGAGCAAAGGTAGCCGGTTTTTTAGACTACCTTCAGGTAGGGCCTGTAGCTCAGTTGGTTAGAGCAGAGGACTCATAATCCTTTGGTCCTGGGTTCGAGTCCCAGCGGGCCCACCATCAGCGCTTGCGCTGAGCCGGAGTGCTCACTAACGCGCTTCTACAAAACCCGGCTCTTTTCTACAAAATCAAATCCACTGCATAGTGCAGCGGTCCTCTTCTCAACGAAGTGGCTTGACCTTCTCGCCTTTCCTGTTTCGCGTGTAGTGCTGCGTCATCGTTTGGTGTTTGTGTCCGAGTGTACCGCCTCCAATTATCTGGACACGCTTTAGCAACTCAGGCCGCCATTTGTTGAGTATAAGCCTGACGGACTTCAAGGGGTGACATGAAGCCCATTTTCTCAAGACGCCAATGGCGATTGTAGCGTTCCTTGAACTCTAGAACAGCGACCCGAACCTCGGAGAGGTTCTTGAAGATGCGCCCATGAAAGACCTGCTCCT
>SHXO01000038.1 GCA_009693245.1 Betaproteobacteria bacterium
TGCTCGCCAACATGTTTCTGCATATTCCTGCCCTGGCCTTGACGATCTCGTCTCTCGTAATCGTCGTGTTTTCCTTATTTTTATTGCACGATTTGTCGCGCATTGTCACCGGTGGGGAAACCAACTATGTAGTGGCGACCATGGGGGTCTACATGAGCCTGTTCAACATATTCGCCAATTTACTTCATCTATTGATGGCTTTCGCCGGGGGCGATAGAGAATAAGATCTCCCATCGAGATCGAAAAAAGGGCCGGTCTTCCGGCCTTTTTTTATTCAGGCTCGCGCTCGAAGAGCGCCATGGACTCCACGTGGGCAGTGTGAGGGAACATGTTCACGACACCCGCGGCGGCCAAGCGGTAACCTTTGTCCCGGACCAAGGTCCCCGCATCACGCGCCAGGGTCGCGGGATTGCAGGAAACGTAAACGATGCGGCGAATTTGCTCTTGCGGGATAGTTTCCACCACTGCGGCGGCGCCCAGGCGGGGAGGATCGATGAGCAACTTATCGAACGTCCCCAGAGTGGCCCACGCTTCGGGCGTCATCTCAGCGAGGTTCGCCACATGGAATCGCACCTTTTTGTCCAATGCGTTCGCTTGGGCATTCTCGCGCGCTTTTTCCACCATTCCATGGTCGCCTTCCACACCGGTAACCCATGCCCCTCGCCGTGCCAGCGGCAGCGAAAAATTCCCAAGCCCGCAGAAGAGATCCGCGATGCGGTCCTGTTCTTGAGGATCGAGTAGAGACAACGCGCGCCTAATCAGTACCCCGTTGACGGCGTAGTTTATTTGGGTGAAGTCCTGGGGGCCAAACTTGATGGATACCCCGAACTCGCCGAGGAAGTAACTAAGCTGCTTGGGTTGCGTGCCGAGAGGATGGATCGATTTGGGCCCATTCGGTTGTAGGTATATGCCAATATTCCGCTCACTTCCAAACTGCTCCAGCAGGTAACACTCTTCCGCGCTGAGAGGTTCGAGATTCCGAATCAGAAGTACGGTGGCGTCATCCCCCACGGAGATCTCCACCTGCGGTATGACGGCTCGACTTTCAAATCTGGCGAGGAGCACGCGCAGAGGCGTCAAGGCCATGGAAACGTGAGCGGGCAAGATAGCGCAGGAGTGCATATCGACCACGTGATGGCTCTTGCGGTCGTTGAATCCAATCAGAACTTCGTCTCTCTTCTTTACGAACCGAACAGAAAGGCGGGCGCGCGCGCGATAGGACCAAGCCGGACCATGAATGGGAGGCAATATTTCTTCGGGGACGACACCGCCCAAGCGCTTGAGGTTGTCCTCCAGGATGCGCTGCTTGATGGCCACCTGAGCACGCTCGCCGATGTGCTGCATGCTGCACCCGCCACAGCGCTCAAAATACGGGCATTTCGGTTTGACACGTAACACGCTCTCGCGGCGTATATGGGTGGCTGCGGCGAATTCGTGACGCGATCTGGTTTGAAACACACGGTACGCCACGCGCTCACCGGTGATGCCTCCCTCGACAAATAGGACTTTGCCCGCTACCCGCCCTACTCCGCGTCCCTCATGGTCAACGGATTCGATGTCGAGAAGCGCAGGGGTGCCATCGGCTTCCAAGAACGTCATTGCTGGATGGCCAAAGTTACGCGGCAGGCCAGCGCGCGAGGAATTCCCGCCAGTGCGTCGCAGGCGAATTGTGCAAACTCGCGCGCACCAACTCGGTTTCTTGCTCGTAGGCCCGCGTGGTCAATTGTCCGCGAGTCATTTGAAAGCGCAAATACACCAAATAAGTGTTGGCCGTATCAGTCTCGCAATAATTTCGTATGGCGGCGATTTCTCCATTTTGGTAGGCCTCCCAAACCTTGGAGCCGTCCATCCCGAGCTTTCCAGGGAAACCCAGCAATTGCGCGATATCATCCAGCGGAGCAGCGGCCCGCCCCTGGTATAAAGCCAGCAGATCCATCATGTCCAAGTGCCGGGCGTGGTAACGGCTGATGTAGTTGTTCCATTTGAAGTCACGGTCATCCTCGCCCTGCCCCCAGTAGCGCGCGGCCTGCACGCGGTTCACCAAGGACCGGTAGTGCAGGACGGGAAGATCGAACCCTCCGCCATTCCACGAGACAAGTTGCGGCGTGAATTTCTCTATGCCGTCGAAAAATCTCTGAATTAACGCCGCCTCGCTGTCTTGCGCACCGCCTAAACTCCAGACGCGAAATCCCTCGCTGTCCCTTAGGGCACATGCGATAGCCACCACGCGATGTAGGTAGAGCGGCAGAAAATCGTGCCCCGCAGCCTGCCGGCGCTGGTAAAACGCCAGATCGGCCACTTCTTTTTCGGAAATGTCGTCACCCAAGCCATACAGACGCCGAATACCCGTGGTGTCGGGAATAGTCTCGATGTCAAAGGCTAAGACGGGGGTCATTGGGGAATCGAACAAGCGGTGGTTCAGGTGATTTACCGGCGTATCAACGGCGCATACCCAGGCGCTGGCGGGCTTCATGCTAACATCGGCCAGACCTATCACTACAGCATATTGTCAGTGGACCGCCAAAACGCTGCGCAATCCCAAGCGGGCAGCCGCCCCTCAATAAGACACAAGAACCTCCTGAAATGGGTGGAAGACACCGCCCGGCTCACCAAACCCGAACGCATCGTCTGGTGCGACGGCTCCAAGGCCGAATACGACGCTTTGTGCGCGGAGCTCGTGCGAGCAGGTACGCTCAAGCCGTTGAATCCGGCGAAACGCCCCAATAGCTACCTCGCCCTATCTGATCCGAGCGATGTCGCCCGCGTCGAGGATCGCACTTACATCTGCAGCGTGAACAAACACGACGCCGGCCCCACCAATAATTGGGTCGATCCGGCGCAAATGAGGCAGACGTTGCGCGGCCTTTTCGATGGCTGCATGCAAGGCCGCACGATGTACGTAGTGCCATTCAGCATGGGCCCCATCGGCTCCGGTCTATCCCACATCGGAGTCGAAATCACGGACTCGGCCTATGTCGCACTCAGCATGGGCGTCATGACCCGCATGGGCAGCGCCGCGCTCGAAGTCTTGGGCCAGGACGGACCATTCGTTCCTTGCCTGCATTCCGTGGGTGCGCCGCTGAAGCCCGGCCAAAAGGACGTGGCCTGGCCCAGCAACAAGGAGCACAAGTACATCGTGCACTTCCCCGAGGAGCGCACCATTTGCTCCTTTGGTAGTGGCTATGGCGGCAATGCGCTGCTTGGCAAGAAATGCTTCGCCCTGCGCATCGCATCGAACATGGGCCGGGATCAAGGCTGGCTCGCCGAACACATGTTGATACTATGCGTGGAATCTCCTCAGGGTGAGAAGACCTACGTGGCGGCTGCCTTCCCCAGCGCCTGCGGTAAAACCAATTTCGCCATGATGATTCCACCTGCTGCATTCGCGGGCTGGAAGGTTTCCACCATTGGGGATGATATCGCCTGGATACGGCCCTCTACCGATGGGCAGCTCTACGCCATCAATCCAGAATTCGGCTTCTTCGGAGTGGCACCTGGGACTTCGTGCAAAACCAATCCCAATGCCATGGATACCCTCAAGGCGAATTGCATCTTCACCAACGTCGCCCTTACCCAAGATGGCGACGTGTGGTGGGAAGAGATGACGGATACCCCGCCGGCGCAGCTCACGGATTGGCAAGGCAAGCCCTGGACGCCGGATTGCGGGCGCAAAGCAGCGCATCCCAACGCTCGCTTTACCGTGCCCGCGGCGCAATGCCCTTCCATCGCTTCCGAGTGGAATGATCCGAAGGGCGTTCCCATCAGTGCGTTTATTTTCGGCGGACGGCGAAGCACCAATGTTCCGCTCGCATTCGAGAGTTTTAGCTGGGATGACGGTGTCTACATGGCCTCCACGATGGGGTCGGAAACCACGGCGGCGGCGGCGGGCAAGACAGGCGAGGTACGCCGCGACCCCATGGCCATGCTCCCGTTCTGCGGCTATCACATTGGCGACTACTTCAAGCACTGGCTCGATACCGGAAAACGGATCACGCGGCACCCCAAGATTTTCAGCGTGAATTGGTTCCGCAAGGATCCCAGCGGTAAATTTCTTTGGCCCGGTTACGGCGAAAATATGCGGGTGCTCAAGTGGATCGTGGATCGCTGCCGCGAACGCACTGGCGCGGCACGTAGCGTCCTGGGATGGATGCCACGCCGGCAAGATTTGGAATGGCGCGGTTTGGAACATTTATCGGATGAGCAGTACCGCCGTCTCATGGCCATCGACCGCGACTCGTGGGTAAAGGAGTTGGATTTGCACGAGCAGCTTTTCGCCAAGATCGGAGACCGTCTTCCCGCGGAATTTTCTCGGAAGAGGGAGGAATTGCTAGCCAGCCTACTGCAATCCGAGCCGCACTGGACGGTAACAACCTAAGCCGGTTGCAGCTCCTTCAAGCCTTAGCCGAACACGCCCGTCGATAGATAGCGGTCTCCACGGTCACACACGATCGTGACGATGACCGCATTCTTCGCTTGCGCGCTCACTTGCAGCGCCGCCCACATGGCCCCTCCCGAGGAAACTCCCGCGAAGATGCCTTCCTCCGTGGCCATGCGCCGCATGGTCCGTTCCGCATCGCCTTGGCTGACCTCGATCACGCGATCGACGCGTTTCGCGTCGTAAATTCCTGGCAGATACTCTTCTGGCCATTTGCGTATGCCGGGAATCTGCGAACCTGCGGTGGGATGGCACCCGATGATCTGGATGTTCGGATTCTTCTCTTTCAGATAACGCGAGCAACCCATGATGGTCCCAGTGGTTCCCATGCTGCTCACGAAATGGGTGATCTTGCCTTGCGTATCGCGCCATATCTCCGGCCCCGTGCCCTCGTAGTGGGAACGTGGATTGTCCGGATTGGCGAATTGATCGAGTATCTTGCCTTCGCCGCGCGCTTGCATCGCCGTGGCTACATCGCGCGCTTGTTCCATTCCGCCCGCTTGGGGCGTTAGCACGAATTGCGCGCCGAAGGCGGCCATGGTCTGGCGCCGCTCGGCACTCAAGTGTTCCGGCATGATGAGGATGAGCTCGTAACCGCGCATGGCGGCCACCATGGCCAATGCGATTCCCGTATTTCCGCTGGTGGCCTCGATCAGCGTGTCACCAGGTTTGATATCGCCGCGCTCCTCGGCGCGTACGATCATGGACAAGGCAGGCCTGTCCTTCACCGACCCCGCGGGATTATTACCTTCCAGTTTCCCTAGCACGACATTGGACGACTCGCCCGGTAAGCGCTTCAAGCGTACCAGCGGGGTACCGCCCACGAAGGATTCCAGCGTACGGTTCACCGATGTTCCTTTCCCAGCATCCACGACACATAGCGCGACACGCCCTCGCCGACATCGCTCATCGCCTCGCCGTAGCCGGCCTGTTTGAGGCGAGTTAAGTTCGCCTGGGTGTAACTTTGATATTTCTCCTTCAATCCCTCCGGGAAGGAAACATACTGAATCTCGTCGCGCGCGCGCAATTCATCAAGGGTCAACTCCGTGCTTCCCCGCGCACGGCGCGCCGCGTTCACGGTTGCCACCGCCACTTCGTTGAACGATTGCGCGCGCCCGGTACCGGCGTTGAAAATTCCCGACACCGCGGGATGGGCCAGAAAAAATAGATTGATGTTCACCACATCGTCCACGTGAACAAAATCCCGCAATTGCTCGCCCGCGCCATAGCCACCGCTGCCCTCGAATAGGCGTACATGGCCACCGGCGAGATACTGATTCAAGAAATGATAAGCCACGGAGGCCATACGCGCCTTGTGGGATTCACGCGGGCCGTAGACATTGAAGTAGCGCAGCCCCACGACCTGCGCGGTCTTGGTCCGCCAATGGCGCCGCACGTATTGATCGAACAAAGCCTTGGAGTAACCGTACACATTCAATGGCTGCTCGGAACGCTCTTCCTCTTCGAACACCGTGCCTGCCCCATACACCGCCGCGGAAGAAGCATAGATGAAGGGTATTGCGTGATCGCGGCAGAACTGGAACAGCTCCACCGAATAGCGGTAGTTGTTCTCCATCATGTAGCGGCCATCGGATTCCATCGTGTCGGAACAGGCCCCTTGGTGCAATATCGCGCGCACATTGCGGCGCCAGCTTGCCTGCTTGAGCACGCAGAGCAAGGCGGTCTTGTCGAAGTATTCGGCAAAACGGCAATCCGCCAGGTTCTTGAATTTGTCCCCGCGGGTGAGATTGTCCACGGCGATGATGTCCGTCTCACCCCGGGCATTGAGCGCGTACAAGAGATTGGATCCGATGAACCCCGCCGCGCCAGTCAATACGATGCTCATGATGATGCCCCTATCCGAATAGTTCGGCGGGATGGACCACGGCCGTGCCCAACTTGCCCACGACGATGCCACCGGCCTTGTTCGCCCACTGCACTGCCTGGGCAAGAGTGCTACCACTGGCCAGCATCGCACCCAGGATGGCGATGACCGTATCGCCGGCTCCGCTCACATCGAATACTTCCTGCGCGATCGCCGGCACATGAGTGGCGGCGTTCGCTTCGTAAAGCGACATTCCCTCCTCGCTTCGAGTCACGAGCAATGCCTGTAATCCCAAGGATTCCCGCAGGCGCTGCGCGCGTTGAGCCATGTCCTCTTCGCTCTTCCACCGCCCCACCACTTCGCGAAACTCCGAGCGGTTGGGGGTGAGCACCGTGGCGTTGCGATAGCGCTCGTAGTCGTCGCCCTTGGGATCCACTAGCACTGGCTTGCCGTGCTGGCGAGCGCGCATGATCATCTGCTCGATATGGGCCAGCCCCCCCTTGCCATAGTCCGAGAAAATGACCACGTCCGCCGCGCCGATCTTCTCATCGAAGCCAGCCAGCTTCGAAGCCAGCGCGCGCTCATCCGGCACGTTCTCGAAATCCACTCGCAACAATTGCTGCTGGCGGCCAATGACGCGCAGCTTCACCGTGGTCTTAAGGGTGGGGTCGCGAGTGAAGGCCACGGCAACTCCTTCGTCGCGCAATAAACGTTCAAGCTCGCGGCCTGCTTCGTCTTCTCCAGTGACCGCTAGCAAATCCACCTTCGCCCCCACCGCGGCGGCGTTGCGCGCGACGTTGGCGGCGCCCCCAGCGCGCGTTTCCTCGCGCGTGATGCGCGCCACCGGCACTGGCGCCTCGGGCGAGATACGGCTGACGTCGCCGAACCAATAGCGGTCCAGCATGACGTCACCGACCACCAGCATTCGAACGGAAGAAAGATCGGGGGCTTTCATGGGAATGCGCTAGGGCCGTCCAATGGCGTGGTATTCCAGACCGAATTGCCGCACGAGCGCGGGATCGTAGAGATTACGGCCATCGAAAATCACGGGATTCTTTAGCTGCGCCTTGATTTCGGAGAACTCCGGGCTGCGGAACTGCTTCCATTCGGTGACAATGACCAATGCGCTCGCACCCATCAGCGCCTGATCTGGCGAATCGCAGAAGGCGATCTGGGCTTCGCCCGCAAAAACTTTCTTCGCTTCTGGCATCGCGACGGGATCGTAGGCTGCAATGCTGGCGCCTCTGTCCGTCAATGCCTTGACGATGACCCTGCTGGGCGCCTCCCGCATGTCGTCGGTGTTGGGTTTGAAGGCCAAACCCCATAACGCGAAGCGGTGGCCAGAAAGGTCTTCTCCGAAACGCGCCACAATTTTTTCCGTCAACCGCCGCTTCTGCGCCTCATTGGCCTGCTCCACGGCATTCAATATTTTGAGCCCGAGGCCCGCGTCCCGCGCCGTCTTCTGAAGGGCCTTCACATCCTTGGGAAAGCACGATCCGCCGTAGCCACAACCAGGATACAAGAAGTCGTAGCCAATTCTTGGATCCGACCCGATGCCCACGCGCACCTTCTCAATGTCCGCGCCGAGTACTTCGGCCAGATTCGCCAGCTCGTTCATGAAGGAAATACGCGTGGCCAGCATGGCGTTGGCGGCGTACTTGGTCAGTTCCGCGGAGCGCACGTCCATCACCAGGATTCTCTCGTGATTGCGCTGCAAGGGGGCGTAGAGCGTGCGCATTATCTGCGTGGCGCGGTCATCGCTGGAACCGATGACGATGCGGTCCGGCCGCATGAAATCCTCCACTGCCGCGCCTTCCTTCAGAAACTCCGGGTTGGACACGACGCTGTAAGGCACGGTCACACCGCGCGCGGAGAGTTCCCCGGCGATGGCCGCCTTCACCTTATCCGCGGTACCCACGGGGACCGTCGACTTGTCCACCACCACCCGGTATTCCTGCATATGCCGTCCGATGTTGCGGGCGGCCTCGACCACATGCCGCAAATCGGCGGATCCATCCTCCTCGGGCTGGGTTCCAACCGCGATCAATTGAAGGGTGCCATGACCGACGCTCTCCTGAGCATCCATGGTGAAACGCAAGCGCCCAGAAGACACGTTGCTCTTGACCAGCCTCTCCAAGCCTGGCTCGTGGATGGGGATCACGCCCTTCTTGAGCAGCTCGATCTTGCGTTGGTCCACATCCAAGCAGAGCACATCGTTGCCCAGCTCCGCCAAGCAAGTGCCCGTGACCAACCCCACGTATCCGGTTCCGATGATGCTAACTTTCAATGCTTATTCTCCCCGCGAACAGATCACGCACCATGTGCAGATTCAATGCCACGCGCCGATTCGATCAAGACTTTGTTAGGATCCAGAGCACGAGTGACCGGGCGGCCGATTACCAAATATGAAGCACCCCATGCGATAGCTTGCTCGGGCGTCGTCACCCGTTTCTGATCTTGCGCGCCATCGCCCGCGAGCCGGATGCCGGGAGTCACCAATAGGAATTCAGTGCCGCGCTCCGCGCGCAAACCTGCCGCTTCCTGGGCAGAACACACCACGCCCGCCAAACCGCATTGGGCCGTAAGGGCGGCAAGCCGCGAGACTGCCGCGCCAACATTGTCACCCAGGCCCACCTCGGCCATTTCCGCGCCCGTCATGCTGGTCAGCACCGTCACGGCGACGAGAAGCGGACGACGGCCTTGGATAGACTCCAAAGACTCGCGCGCCGCTAGCATCATGGTTCGCCCTCCCAGCGCGTGCACGTTCAGCATCCACACCCCTAAGCTTGCCGCTAAGCGGCAAGCACGCGCCACCGTATTGGGAATGTCGTGAAATTTGAGATCGAGGAACACATCGAAGCCTTGCCCGGCCAAGCTCTCGACGAAGGCGGGGCCTGCCGCCGTGAATAACTCCTTACCTACCTTCACCCGGCACAACTTTGGGTCCAGCACACGAACGAAGTCCGCAGCCTCCTTGGTTCGAGGAAAATCCAGTGCAACAATAATTCTAGGCCCCATGTTGCCCCATCAGTTCGCGCTCCTCCATCCGGCGCGGGGGATAGGTTTCCCAACCGCCACAGGCCGGGCAGTGCCAATAGTATTGGCGCGACTTGAATCCGCATTGATCGCACCGGTACAGGGACAACCCGCGCGTATGCTGATGCACCAAGGCACGGATCATTTCCAAATCTCGCCTGCGCTCCAGGGGTGCGTCGAGAAGCTGAGCCTCCAGCAATTTATCCAACCCCATGAGCGTTGGCGTGCGCTTTAGTTCTTCGCGCACGAACTCGTGAGCCTTGGCAGGGCCCTCCATATCCAACACAGACTGATAAAGGACATTGAACAGATCCAGCGAAGGATAAGACGCCAAATAGGCACGCATCAAGGTCGTGCCCGCCTCCAGTTGCCCGGACTCCTTGTAGGCCGATAACATGCGTTGCGCCACCAAAGCCAGATAGCGCGGATCCTGGCCTTCGATACTCTTCCAAGCCTCGATGGCTTGCGCCGGATTGCCTGTCGCGGCCTCCGTATCCCCCAACAGCAGAGAGGCACGCGCGCACTTTCGGTTCGCCGCCAGGGCCTCGTAGACGCGAATGCGGGCGGGATCGTAACGCGCGTGCGTGAGATCTTGCTGCGCCAGTTCGCAATAATATTGCGCGAGGTTGCGCTGGTTGGGTTGATCGCCGCGCGCCGCGGCCGCGCGGGTGATCTCGATGGCCTTGGCCCAATCTTTCTCCTTCTGGTAAATCTCCAGCAGCATCTCACGCGCTTGCGGTTCGAAGGAAGTACCCTTGAGCTTGAGAAAGTGTTCCTCGGAACGGTCGAGGAATCCCGCCTTGAGAAAGTCCTGGCCCAGCTCGAATACGGCGTGCAAGCGCTGCTCTGGCGCGAGATCTTCGCGGCCCGCTAGATTATGGTGCATGCGAATGGCGCGTTCCACCTCACCGCGCCGCCGAAACAAATTGCCGAGGGCGAAGTGAAGTTCCACCGTTTGCGGATCCACCTTCACCACTTCGATGAAGGCCTCGATGGCCTTGTCCGGTTGCTCGTTCAACAAGAAATTCAGGCCGCGAAAATACGAGCGAGGCAACGCCCTGGATTCGGTGATGAGTTGCTTGATATCGATACGGGCGGCGATCCACCCCAGCGCGAAAAACAAGGAGAATCCCAGCAACAACCAGCGGTATTCGAATTCCATCGTTCTAGGGTTTGCCCGCTTCAGCGGGCACGGCGTCATCCACGGGCAACTGGCCTTGCCGCGCGAATTGGCGCCGCTGGCGGTAGAACGCCGGGATGACCGCGATCAGGGCGAGCATGACGCCCGCGCAAAAGAACACCAATAGCACCAAGGCAAGGGGTGCGTGCCACTCTCGCCCCAGGAAGAACCGCACCGTGACATGATCCGAATTGCGCAGCGCAAAGGCCACGAGCAAGAGGAACAGCGGAGTAAGAACAACCCAATAAAGATAGCGCATAGGCCGTGCGATTATTCTACGCCCTAGACGCCCTCACGGCCAGGAATTCGGCTCAAGTCTCCGTGGACTCCCGGTAGCCAAGGGATGAAGGCAGCACGGAAGCCGGCGGCGCCGGCGATACGGCACCGGCGCTGTCCACCCGTTCGCGCAACTCCTTGCCCGCCTTGAAGTGGGGAACGTACTTAGCCGGCACATGTACCTTCTCCCCGGACTTCGGGTTGCGCCCCGTGCGGGGCGGCCGGTAGTTCAAACCAAAGCTGCCGAAACCCCGAATCTCGATACGGTGCCCTTGGCTGAGACTCTTGGACATGTTATCGAGAATCATCTTTACCGCCAACTCGGCGTCACTGGCCACCAGTTGTGAAAACTGGCTGGCAAGCTTCGCGATCAGCTCTGACTTCGTCATGGCCCACCCGGTTACTGGTTGGTGTTCTTCGTATCGAATTTCGCCTTGAGCAACGCGCCCAGGTTAGTGGTACCCGCATTGGCCGGTGCATCGGCCGCATGCTTCTGCATCGCCTCGCTCTCCTCCGCCATATTCTTGGCCTTGATGGAGAGGTTGATGGTGCGGTTCTTCCGGTCGATGTTGATGATCATGGCGTTGACGCGGTCGCCTTCCTTCAAATGCGAACGGATATCTTCCACGCGGTCGCGGGAAACTTCCGATGCGCGCAGATAGCCTTCGACATCCCCATCCAGGGTCACCACCGCGCCTTTGGCATCCACGGTCTTCACGACGCCGTCCACGAGCGTGCTCTTGTCGTGGCTTCCCACATAGGCGGTGAAGGGATCGCCCTCCAGTTGCTTGATGCCAAGCGAGATGCGCTCGCGCTCCACATCGATGGATACCACCATGGCTTCCACTTCGTCGCCCTTCTTGTAGCGGCGCACGGCCTCTTCGCCGGACATGGTCCAGGAAAGATCGGAGAGGTGCACCAAGCCGTCGATTCCGCCCGCCAATCCGATGAACACGCCGAAATCGGTGATGGACTTGATCTGCCCCTTCACCTTGTCGTTCTTGCGGAAGCTGGAGGCGAACTCTTCCCACGGGTTGGGCATGCACTGCTTCATGCCGAGCGAAATACGACGGCGCTCCTCATCGATTTCCAGAATCATCACTTCCACTTCATCGCCCATTTGCGCCACGCGTGAAGGATGGATGTTCTTGTTGGTCCAATCCATCTCGGAAACGTGCACCAAGCCTTCGATACCGGACTCGATCTCGACGAACGCACCGTAGTCCGTGAGATTGGTTACCTTGCCAAACAAACGCGTGCCCTGCGGGTAGCGGCGCGCGATTCCAACCCAGGGATCCTCGCCCAATTGCTTGAGCCCGAGCGATACGCGATTCTTTTCTTGATCGAACTTGAGGACCTTGGCTTCCACTTCGTCGCCGACCGCCAGCACTTCGGAAGGATGCTTGACGCGGCGCCAGGCGAGATCGGTGATGTGTAGCAATCCGTCGATACCGCCCAAGTCCACGAACGCGCCGTAGTCGGTGATGTTCTTCACCACGCCCTTGACCGTGGAACCCTCTTGCAAATTGGAGAGCAATGCGTCGCGCTCGGCGCCTTGCGTCGCTTCAAGAACCGCGCGGCGCGATACCACGACGTTGTTGCGCTTACGATCGAGCTTGATGACCTTGAAGTCCATCAGCTTGCCCTCGTAGGGATTGGTGTCCTTCACCGGACGCAGATCGACAAGAGAACCAGGCAGGAAGGCGCGAATGCCGTTGATCATCACGGTCAATCCACCCTTGACCTTGCCGTTCACCAAGCCTTGCACGATGGCGCCTTGTTCGAGGGCTGCTTCCAAACTCATCCATGCGGACAAGCGTTTGGCCTTCTCGCGCGACAAGAGCGTTTCGCCGTGACCATCTTCGAGAGAATCGATGGCGACTTGCACGAAGTCGCCCTCCTTCACCTCCAACTCTCCCCGGTCGCTCTTGAATTCTTCGAGAGGAATATAGCTCTCGGATTTGAGTCCCGCATTCACCACGACGAAATTGGCATCCACGCGCATGACTTCGGCGGTGATGACTTCGCCCGTGCGCATTTCCTTGCGCGATAGGCTTTCTTCGAACATGGCGGCGAAACTCTCCGCCCCGCCGGCGGCAAGAACGTTGGATTTGGCGGAGGAGACGATAGCTTGGGGTTTGGAGGTTGTTGGGGTCACGAGGAAATAGTCACTTCAAAAAATCCGCGCGCGAGCGCGAGGTGTGGTTGGTCAATACTCGTTTTTTCGCGGTGCCCTCGCCACGAGAGGCGAGATGCACTACGAATCCGAGTCCGTGGTTTCTACTGCTTGTATCGATTCGGCCCAGGCCAGCACCTGATTAACGGCCTGCTCTATATCCAGTGCAGTGGTATCGAGCAGTTGCGCATCCTGGCAACGCTGGAGCGGCGCCACGCTACGCTGTGCGTCCCGGGCGTCCCTGGCGTTGATATCCACCAAAAGGGCGCGAAGGTTAACACTTATCCCCTTTGCCATCAACTGCTTATACCGGCGCCGCGCGCGCTCTTCGGCCGATGCCGTTAAAAACACCTTCAGCACCGCGTCTGGGAAGACCACGGAACCCATGTCCCGCCCATCGGCCACCAGTCCGGGCAGGGTGCGAAATGCCCGCTGGCGATCGAGCAAAGCCACCCGCACTCCCGCTAGGGAAGAAACCCGGGAAGAGGCATCGGACACGTCCTCCTGGCGAATGCGCTCCGTGACGCGCGCCCCGGCGAGGAAAATCTCGCCACCTTGGAAGCTGGCATTCAGATCGAGGGCCAGCCGGGCCAGCGCCTTCTCGTCCGCCAGGGAGGTTTTGGATTCGATGGCCGCCAACGCCACTAAGCGGTAGAGAGCGCCGCTGTCGAGAAAGCGATAACCCAAGGCCGTGGCCACGCGCTCGGCCACCGTCCCTTTTCCCGAGGCCGACGGGCCGTCGATGGCAATGACCGGGGCACGGCCGGTGATGGCGGCGAAACGCTCGAAATAATTCGGGAAGGTCTTCGCAACACACTTGGGCTCATCGATACGAATGGGCACCTCTCCCAAGGCCACCAGCGAAAAACACATGGCCATGCGGTGATCGTCGTAGGTCGATATCCTCGCGTGAGGCGTGAGGCGGGAGGCGGAAGGCGGTACCACCACCAGATAATCGGAACCTTCCTCCACTGTAGCGCCCACCTTGCATAGTTCCGTTGCCATCGCCGCCAGCCGGTCGGTCTCCTTGATCCTCCAACTGGCGATGTTGCGCAGGCGGCATGGTCCATCCGTGAACAATGCGGCGATGGCGAGCGTCATGGCGGCATCAGGGATGTGGTTCAAATCGAGGTCGAAGGCTTTCAGCGGCCTGGTTCCGCTAGCCTCGATCCAGTTATCACCGTATTCGATGCGGGCACCCAGTTGCTCCAACGCAGGGGCGAATAAGACATCGCCTTGAATGCTGTCGCGGCCCACACCTTGCACCCGCACCGGCCCGCCACCGATAGCACCGGCCGCCAGGAAGTAGGAGGCACTGGAGGCATCTCCTTCCACATAGAGGTCCGCCGTTGCCTGGTAGCGCTGGCCGCCGGCGATTCGAAAGGCCCTCCACTCCTCGCGCGTCACGGCCAGACCAAAACGCGCCAGCATTTTCAGCGTGAGCTCGATGTACGGCTTGGAGATCAAATCACCCGCGACCTCGATCCGCGCATCCTCGCCCGTCAACGGCAACGCCATCAGCAACGCGGTGAGAAATTGGCTGGAAACCCCGCCTCTCACCCGCACGGGCGCGCCAAGCCGCACTGTTGCCGGAAAAATCTCCAGGGGCGGATACCCCTCGTTGCGCAGATAACGAACATCGGCGCCCGTCTGGCGCAGAGCCTCCACCAAATCGCCGATGGGGCGTTCGTGCATTCTGGGCACGCCTGAAAGTTTGTAGTGTCCGCCGCTCAAGGCCAGTACCGCCGTCAGCGGCCGGAACGCCGTACCGGCGTTACCCAGGAAGAGATCCGCTTCCTTCACTGGAAACACTCCGCCGCGGCCGTGCACTACCACTTCCTCTCCGGAAGCCCCTTTGCCGATGCGCACCCCCAATGTTCTGAGTGCTGCCAGCATGTGCTCCACGTCTTCGGAGGCGAGTAAATCGTGCACCCTGGTCGTGCCTTGTGACAAGGCCGCCAGCAGTAAAGTACGATTGGAGATGCTTTTTGAACCGGGTAAGCGCACGCAGCCTTGGGCGTGCGCCAGTGCGGGCAGGTCGGTGTAGGGCGGATAGAGTCTCATCCCTTGCCGCCCAGCCATCGGTTACGTGCGCCGCGGGCGTGCTCGAAGAGGGCGCCTAATTCGCTTGCATCCCCTTGTGCGATCAGGTCACGCATGGAATGCAGCGCCGCTTGGTAGGCATCCAATTCCAATAGAAGCGCATCGCGGTTGGCGAGGCAGATGTCACGCCACATCTCCGGCGAGCTGCTCGCAATACGAGTGAAATCGCGAAAACCAGCGCCGGCGAAGGAGAACAATTCCTCGCCTAGAGGCCTTTCGGCGAACATGGATACGAGCGCGAATGCCAGGGCGTGCGGAAGATGGCTCACCGCCGCGAATACCTCATCGTGGCGCTGGGGAGACATGCCGGTGACTCTCGCACCGCACGTCACCCAAGCTGCGCGAACCAGTTCAATCGCCGCGGCACTGGTTTCCTCCAGGGGGGCCAGCACCACCATGCGGTTGCGGTAAAGCGCCGCATCGGCGGCCCCCGCACCCGAATGCTCCGCCCCCGCAATGGGATGGGCGGGCACGAACTGCGATAGTTTGCCGCCAAAGGTTTTTCTCGCGGCGGCCACGACGTCTTGCTTCGTGCTACCGCCATCGGTCACCACGCAATTGGCCGGGAGATGCGGAACAATGCTCGCCATCACGGCGGCGGTCTGCGCGACAGGTACCGCCAGCAGCACCAGATCGGCATCATGCAACACCGTATCTAAGTCCCAGCCCATCTCATCGATGGCGCCACGCTCCAGGGCCACATCCAAATTCGCGCGGCTGCGCCCAACCCCCACCACCTTGCGCACGGCACCCGCCTGCTTGAGCGCAAGGGCGAAGGAGGCGCCGATCAATCCAACGCCAAACACCACCAGCTTGCCAATACTGAATGCGCTATCCCGCAAAGACGGAGCCTAGGCGTGTAGAGAAGCAGCGAGCGCGCTCAGGAAGCGCTCGTTCTCGCGCGGCAAGCCGATGCTCACCCGCAGATGTTCCGGCATGCCGTATCCGGCCACGGGCCGCACGATCACGCCTTGGCGCAGCAGGCGTTGGTAGACCTCGCCAGCGGCTCCCACCTTCACCGTCACGAAATTTCCGTGGGAGGCAATGTATTGCAGACCAAACCGGGTCACGCCTTCGGTGATCTGAATCATCCCTTGCGCATTCGCGGCGGCGGATCCGCGCACAAAGTCCTGGTCGGCAAGCGCGTCCACTGCCGCGGCTTGCGCCAGGCTGCTCACGTTGAAGGGTTGGCGCACCCGGTTGAGAAGCCCCGCCACTTCCGTGTGCATTAGAGCGTAGCCCACCCGCAACCCGGCCAAGCCGTAGGCCTTGGACAAGGTGCGGGTGATGACGAGATTGGGGAACTCCCCCAGCCATGCGGCCGTGTTCACGCGCAACGCGTCGCTCAGGTACTCGTTATAGGCTTCATCCACAACCACGATGACCGAAGCCGGTATGCGGGCTATGGCGCGTTTCAGCACCTGCGCCGGGACGAAGGTTCCGGTAGGGTTGTTGGGGTTCGCGATCCACAGCACGCGGGTATCGTGGCGCACCGCCGCCACCATGGCGTCCAGATCGTGCCCGAAATTCTTCGCTGGCACGGCGATGGGCGTGGCGCCCATGGCCTGCACTGCCAGCGGATAGACGATGAATGCGTACTGCGAGTAGACGGATGAGCATCCCGGATGGAGCATGGCCTTGGCCACCATCTCCAGGACATCGTTGGAGCCACTACCCAAGACAATTTGCTCCTGCGCGACCGAGCAATGTTTGGCGATAGCCGCCTTGAGGGAGAAGCCGTTGCTGTCCGGATAACGCGCCACCTCGGCCATTTCCCGTTCCACGGCTTGCCGCGCCAGGGGGCTGCATCCCAAGGGGTTCTCGTTGGAGGCCAACTTGACGATGTTGTTTTCGTCCAAGCCCATCTCCCGTGCCAGTTCGGAAATAGGCTTGCCGGCCTGGTAGGGCGCGATGGCGCGCACGTAGGAAGGCGCGAGTTCGCAAGCGTCGGTCATGTCAGCCAGCCACGGGATAGGAACCGAGAATTTTCAGGAAGGAGGCGTTATCTTGCGCCTGCGCCAGGGCAGCCGCCACCTTTTCCTCTTGCCGGTGCCCTTCCACGTCGACAAAGAATAAATACTCCCACAAGCCCATGCGAGACGGCCGCGATTCCAGGCGCGTCATCGACACGCCGTGTTGGGCGAAAGGTGCAAGCAACATGTGCATGGCACCGGGCCGGTTTCGGGTAGACATGATGAGGGAAGTCTTATCGCGCCCGGAAGGTGCCGAATCCTGCTCCGCCAGCACCACGAAACGCGTGGTGTTGTTGGGTTGGTCTTCGATGTTCTCAGCCAGTAAGTTGAGGCCGAACAATGACGCCGCCGAGCGGCTACCGAGAGATCCCGCCGCGCTATCCAGACTCGCTTGCTGGGCGGCCTCGGCGTTGCTCACGACGGCCACTCGCTCGGCCCTAGGAAAATTATGATTGAGCCATTCGTGGCATTGGGCGAGGCTTTGCGCATGCCCGAGAATGCGCGTGATGGTGCCACGATCAGCGGCCTTGCTCATCAGGCATTGATGCACGGGCAACACTACCTCGCCGCAGAGCTTGACGGAACTCGTGGCCAGCAAGTCCATGGTCCGCCCGATGGCGCCTTCCGTGGAGTTCTCCACCGGCACAACCCCGTAGCGCACCTGCTTGGCCTCGACCTGGCGGAACACTTCGTCGATGGATGCGCATGGCACGCCCTGGGCGGAAGATCCATAGTGCTTGCGAGCCGCGTCCTCGCTGAAGGTGCCACGGGGCCCAAGGTAGCCCACGGCCAAGGGTTCTTCGACCGCACGGCATGCCGAAATGACCTCGGTGAAAAGGGCGCGCACCGCCTCCGCCGGCAAGGGACCGGTGTTGAGTCCTTCCAGGCGGCGCAAGACTTGTGCTTCGCGCTCCGGACGATAGATGACGCCGTCGTTCTTCAGGGTGCCGATTTCATGCGCCGTTCGTGCGCGCTCGTTCAGGAGCCGCAGCAATTCCGCATCGATGCGGTCGATGCGCTCGCGCAGAGGTTTGAGCGGCTCGGACATTTATCCGCCGGCCGGTAGATACCGCACGGCGAGCACCCCCTTGATGCCGCGCAATCGATCGGTGACCGCGCTCGGTGGCGCGCTGTCCACGTCCACCACCGTATAAGCCATCTCCCCTTTGGACTTGTTGATCATGTTGTGGATGTTCAAGCTGGCGGCAGCCAGCGTCGTGGAGATTTGCCCCAGCATGTTAGGCACATTCGCATTGGCGATGGCCAGGCGGTAGGGCGATTCGCGCGCCATCACCACGTCCGGGAAATTCACGGCATTGCGCACGTTCCCCTCTTCCAGGTAATCGCGCACTTGGTTCACCACCATCACGGCGCAATTATCTTCCGCTTCCTTGGTGGAGGCCCCTAGATGAGGCAAGGCCACCACCTGGGGGTTACCCAGCAAGGCCGCGCTGGGAAAGTCGCACACGTAAGTGCCAAGCCGCTTTTGCGCCAAGGCTTGCGCCACGGCGGCGTTATCCACGATCTCCGCGCGCGCGAAATTGAGCAATACCGCGCCGTGTTTCATCAACTCCAGGCGCTTGGCATCGATGAGGTGGCGCGTGGCCGCCACAATGGGCACATGCAGGGTCACGAACTCGCTGGCGCGTAGCACTTCCTCGATGCTATGAGCCTTCTTCACTTGCGAGGGCAAGCTCCAGGCGGCGTCCACGGTGATATCCGGATCGAACCCCAACACCTGCATGCCGAGCCTGATGCCCGCATCGGCCACTAGGCTACCGATGCGGCCCAATCCGATCACGCCCAGGGTCCGGTGGGGAAGCTCGATGCCGGCATAGTGTTTCTTGTTGTCTTCCACGGTCTTGTCCAAATCGCCCTCCACGCCTCGCAGTCCGTCGACGAAGCGCGACGCCGGCACCAGATTGCGAGCTGCCAGGAGCATGCCCGCCAGCACCAATTCCTTCACGGCATTGGCGTTGGCCCCCGGCGCATTGAAGACGGGGATACCGCGCTGGCTCATGGCGGCCACGGGAATGTTGTTCGTCCCTGCCCCAGCGCGGCCGATGGCCATGGTCGAGCGCGGTATGGTCATCTGATGCATGTCCTGCGAGCGCACCAGTATGGCGTCGGGATCCTCCATCTTGTTGTCCACGGAGTAATGCTCGCCGGGCAACAATTTGAGGCCTGCATTGGAGATGAAATTGAGCGTCAGAATGCGCAGTTGCCTGGCCATTAGCGGTGCCCTTGCTGGATTTCGAATTCGCGCATGAACTCCGCGAGGACCTTCACACCTTCCATGGGCATGGCATTGTAAAGGGATGCGCGCATGCCGCCCATGGAACGGTGGCCCTTGAGCTGCAATAATTTTCTGGCTTTCGCTTGCTTCAGGAATTCCTCATCCAAAGCTTCACTAGCCAAGGCAAAGGGCACATTCATGCGGGAGCGATCCTGCTTGGCAACGGGACTTTTGTAGAAGTGGCTGGCATCGAGCAAATCGTAGAGCACCTGAGCCTTCGCGATGTTGTGCCGCTCCATGGCCGTTAGGCCGCCCAGGCGCTTCAACCACTGAAACACCAGGCCAGCCACATATATGGCGTAGGTCGGAGGTGTGTTGTACATGGAATCGCTTTCCGCCTGCACTTTGTAGTCGAGCATGGAGGGCGTTCCAGGCAGCACCTGCCCGAGTAGATCCTCTCGCACGATGACCAAGGTCAAGCCCGCCGGCCCCATGTTCTTTTGCGCGCCGGCGTATATCAAGCCAAAGCGCGACACATCGATGGGCCGCGACAAGATAGTGGAGGACATGTCGCACACCAGCGGTACCTTACCCGTGCCGGGAATCCAATGGAACTCCACCCCTCCGATCGTTTCGTTGGCGGTGTAGTGCACGTAGGCGGCGTCCGTGTCCAAGCGCCAGCGCTCTTGCGGTGGCGCATAGGTGAACTTCGCGTCCTCGCTGCTGGCGGCGATGTTCACCTGGCAGTATTTCTTCGCCTCGCCAATGGCCTTCTTCGCCCATTCGCCGGTGTGGATGTAGGCGGCTTTTTGCTTCCCGCGCAGCAAGTTCATGGGAATGGCCGCGAACTGCAAGGTCGCGCCGCCTTGGAGGAATAGGACCTTGTAATTCGCGGGAACGGAAAGTAATTCGCGCAAATCCTGCTCGGCCTGAGCCGCGATGGCCATGAACTCCTTGCCGCGGTGGCTCATCTCCATCACGGAAGTTCCACAGCCATGCCAATCCAGCATTTCGTCGCGGGCTTGCTCAAGCACTTCCCGGGGCAGCACCGCCGGCCCCGCGCTAAAATTAAAGGCCTGCATTATTCTTCGCCTGGATCGTTGCCCTGATCCTTTTCCGGGTTGCCCCCGGCGCCTGGCTCCGAGGTGTCCTTAGCATCGTTTTCATCTACCTTGGCTTCTTCCTTTCCATTATCGCCGGGGACCGTTTCCACCACGCGCTCCAGTCCCGCCAATTTCTCGCCTTGATCCAGATCGATCAATGTGACACCTTGAGTGGCACGGCTCATCTCGCGGATTTCCGCCACCCTGGTGCGAATGAGTACGCCGCCCGTGGTAATCAGCATGACCTCATCCGTGGAATCCACCAAGCGTACCGCCACGACCTTGCCGTTGCGAGGGGAGGTCTGAATGGCGATCATGCCCTGGGTACCGCGCCCATGGCGAGTGTACTCGGTGATGGGCGTGCGCTTGCCGTAACCATTTTCGGTGGCGGTCAGCACCGTTTTGCTCTCGTCGGCGGCCGCCGCCAAGGCGATCACCCTCTGGTCCAGCGCCAAGTTCATGCCGCGCACGCCCCGGGCCGTGCGTCCCATGGGGCGCACGTCTTGTTCTGAGAAACGCACCGCCTTGCCGCCATCGGAGAACAACATGATGTCGTAGGTGCCATCGGTGATGGCGACGCCCACCAGGAAATCCCCCTCATCCAGATCCACGGCAATGATGCCGCTTGGCCGGGGACGGGAGAATTCCGATAACGGGGTCTTCTTGACGGTTCCGAACGCCGTGGCCATGAACACGAAATGCCCGTCGTCGAAGGTCTTGACGGGTAGCACGGCGTTGATTTTCTCACCGGGTTCCAGGGGAACCAGATTGCCAATGGGCTTGCCCCGGCTGGCGCGGGCACCTTGCGGCAATTCGTAAACCTTCAACCAATACAGACGCCCGCGGCTGGAGAAGCACAGGATGTAGTCGTGGGTGTGGGCGGAGAACAACTGGTCGATGACGTCGTCTTCCTTGGTGGCCATGGCTTGCTTGCCACGCCCGCCGCGGCGCTGGGCGCGGTACTCCGACAGGGGCTGCGCCTTGAAGTAACCCGTGTGCGATAGCGTTACCACCATGTCGGTGGGCGTGATCAAGTCTTCCAGTTCGATGTCCTGAGCGTCGAACACGATCTCGCTGCGGCGCTTATCGCCATAGAGGCGCTTTACCTCGCCCAATTCCTCGGTGATGATGGCGGTGATCCGCTCTGGCTTGGCAAGTATATCCAGCAACTCGGCGATGACTTCCATCACCTCGCGGTACTCGCCGACGATCTTGTCTTGTTCCAGCGCGGTCAAGCGCTGCAATTGCATTTCCAGGATGCGCTGGGCTTGGGCTTCCGAGAGCCGGTAGCCGCTGCCGCCGTTCAACCCGCCTTGCCAGCCGAAATGGGCTGGCAGGCCCTCCGGCCGCGCCTGATCGGAGTGCGACCGCGCCAGCATTTCCTCAACGAGGGAGGAACGCCACAAACGTCCCATCAATGCTTGCTTCGCCTCGCTGGGCGAGTTGGAGGCCTTGATGAGGGCGATGATCTCGTCCACGTTGGACAGAGCCACGGCCAAGCCTTCCAGAATGTGGCCGCGCTGGCGTGCTTGGCGTAACTCGAACATCGTGCGCCGCGTCACCACCTCGCGCCGGTGGCGCAGGAAAGCTTCCAAGAGGGACTTCAGGTCCAGCAGCCTGGGCTGGCCATCCACCAGGGCCACCATATTCATGCCGAACGAATCCTGGAGCTGCGTCTCCTTATAGAGATTGTTCAGCACGATCTCCGGGCTCTCGCCGCGCTTGAGTTCGATGACCACGCGCATGCCGGACTTGTCCGACTCGTCGCGAATCTCGGAGATGCCTTCCAGGCGCTTCTCGCGCACCAGTTCGCCAATGCGAATGAGCAAGTTGGCCTTGTTGACCTGGTAGGGCAGCTCGTCAACGATGATAGCTTGGCGCACACCCTTGTCCATATCCTCGGTGTGGGTGCGGGCGCGCATGATCACGCGCCCGCGGCCCGTGCGATAGCCTTCCCTCACGCCTTGCACGCCGTAGATGAAACCGCTGGTGGGGAAATCCGGGCCGGGAATGATGCGAATCAATTCATCCAAGGTGGTATCGGGATGCGCCAACAAGGCCAAGCAGCCGTCCACCACCTCGTTCAAATTATGCGGCGGAATGTTGGTGGCCATGCCCACCGCGATGCCCGTGGAACCGTTGACCAATAGGTTGGGGATCTTGCTGGGCAGGACGGAAGGCTCTTGTTCCTTGCCGTCGTAGTTGGGGACGAAATCGACGGTTTCCTTGTCGATATCCGCCAACAACTCGGAGGAAATCTTGGCCAGCCGGCACTCCGTGTAGCGCATGGCCGCCGCGTTATCTCCGTCCACGGAACCGAAATTTCCCTGGCCGTCGATCAGCATGTAGCGCATGGAGAAATCCTGCGCCATGCGCACCAGCGTATCGTAGATGGCGTTGTCGCCGTGGGGATGGAACTTACCCATCACCTCACCCACCACGCGGGCGCATTTGACGTAAGCGCGGTTCCAGTTGTTGTTCGACTCGTGCATCGCATAGAGAACGCGGCGGTGCACGGGTTTGAGCCCGTCTCGAACATCGGGGAGGGCCCGTCCCACGATCACGCTCATGGCGTAATCGAGATAGGACCGGCGCATCTCTTCCTCGAGACTTACGGGAATAGTTTCCTTGGCGAATGGCTCCATTCAGCGGCGAAATTTAAGAGGCAAGAGAGAAATACATGGAGTATTTATGGGAACGAACGCCCGGTTCCCGAGTGCGGGTCTGGGCATCGTGATTCACCCCGGCGCTCGTTGATATCCACGACACGGGCATGACGGGAACATTGCGAATGCGTAACCCTTGTCCCGTTCAAAGGATGGAAGTTTAGCATGCGAGTCCGCGTATCCGCGTACCGCGTGAGAACTGTCGCCCGTACCGAACGCGGGTGTTGTTTCATTGCAATTTCATCCAGGGGAAAAAACCTTTGTGCTATGCTTAGGCTCTCTCCGAGGAAGCTCACCGGCAGCACGTCTTCCGCAAGAGGGAGCAGCCACAGCGAAGTCATAAAGAGAAACGACGGCGGCGCGATGACCATCTCGCACCCAAAGTTGAGCGCGAGATGATTGCCCAAATCATTGCACGTCTGGCGCCCTGACCCGATTACCTCATAGAGAGTAGCCATGAGACCCTTCAGCCTCAAAAAAACCATCACCCACGCCACCGTATTGTCCGCGCTCTTTCCATCGGTGGCGGCGCTGTCCCAGCAATTACCAGTGGGTTTTTACGGGAAGATCACCACCGTCTCGGCGGGGGCGGCGGCAATTCTTGGTCATGAATTGGTCCCCGCCGGCACAACCCTGCAAGATCCGGCTAAAGCGCCTTCTCGTGGCGGCTATGTCTACGATAGCTTTAACTCGGTGGTTCGCTCTGGCGTGACACGCGAATGCGTGAAGCATGGTTTGTGGAGTTTGGAAGCCGCCACGCCGGATTGCGAACCCTGGTTATTCGCGGCGCCAGCACCCGCCCCGGAACCCAAGGCCGCCGTGGCGCCTGCTCCAGCGCCCAAGGCAGCGCCTCCTGCTCCCGCGCCCGCCCCGGCGGCGTCCAAGGACGAAGGCTTCCCCGAATGGATGGGGCCGGAGGAGGCTGCGTTGGGGATAGTGCCGCTCTGGGCCGAGGACGGGATCGAACCCGAGGATGCCGCCGGCGAGCTGGATTTAATTGGCGCCTCATTGGTCTACTTTCACGACTGGGATGATACGGACACGGGAGACGACCGCATTGGCGCGCCTATTTCGCACGACGACAACGATGGCATGGATCATCTTTCCGCGAACCAATGGCCTGCTGATCCCCATGCCTCGGGCGATCAAGAGCCCGAGGCCGCCAGCAACGATCACTGGGTACCCGCGCCTGAGGAAGAAAAGGCAGAGGAACCCGGACATAGCATGCTGGAGTTCAAGGAAGAAGAGCAATGGCCCGGCGAGCACCATGCAGACGCCCAATCCTGGGAGCAAGAGGATACGAGTTGGCTGATTCCCAATCCGCTTCCGGAAGGCCCCGCCGATGAGATGATTGGCCGTTACGAGGAAGACAGTAAAGAGCCCGACGATGCCATCGTGGGCCATTCCATCTATCACGAGGATGGCAGCAGCGGTGCCGCCGCGGTGGAGGACGACATTAGCTTTCCTAAGCACTACGCGGAAGAAGAAGTCTCCGAGGAACCGGAACCAGAGCAAATGGCGGTTGCCCCTTACAAGTCACCTTACGACTACCACCCTTTCGCGGAAGCCGCCGATGACGACGAGGAGGAACAACAACCATACTCCGCCGACTACAGCAAGGTGCCAACGGCGAAGATGGAGCCCGCTCCGGCCAAGCCTCCCGCGAAGCCAGCACCCGCGGCGGAAGAAGAACACCTCATGACCGTGGTGTTGAGCGCCGATGCGCTGTTCGATTTCGACCGTTACGTATTGCGCCCCGCCGGCAAGAATAGTCTGGATGATTTCGTCGCCGCACTCCAAGATGTCAAGTGGGGCCAGATCCTCGTGGTAGGCCATTCCGACCGGTTAGGGAGCGCCAAGTACAACCTGCGCTTGTCCGAGCGCCGGACGCAAGCCGTGCGTAAGCAGCTTATCGCAAAAGGACTGGACGGCAAGAAAATCAAGGCAGAGGGCAAAGGCAAGGCCCAGCCCGTTTCCAGCGGCTGCGTGGGAACCAAGCGAACCAAGGAACTCATCGCCTGCTTGCAACCCGACCGGCGCGTGGAGATCTTCGTCGACGAGAAGCGGGAAGTGAAGATCACCAAGCCCGTCAAACCTAAAAAGTAACTCACTCGCTTCACCATGAAAGCCCTGCCCTTTTGGCAGGGCTTTTTTCTTGCGGATCTCCCATGGAAGCCATTGACGAACTCATCAGAGCGCGCTGGATCATCCCCATAGAACCCCATGGCGCGGTGCTGGAGTATCACGCCGTTGCGGTAAAAGCAGGCCGCATCGTGGCGCTATTGCCCGAGGAAGCCGCGACACAGCGTTTCACGCCCAAGTCTCACACTACCCTGCCCCATCACGTGCTGATTCCCGGGCTGGTCAACCTGCACGCACACTCCGCGATGACCCTGATGCGAGGGCTCGCCGATGATCTGCCTATGATGACGTGGCTCAATGAACATATCTGGCCAGCCGAGGGTAAGCACGTCTCCTCCGAGTTTGTCTACGACGGCACGCTGCTGGCCGCTGCCGAAATGGTGAGAGGCGGCACCACCTGCTGCAACGATATGTATTTTTTTCCCGAAGATGCCGGGCGCGCCTTCGCCGAGTCCAAGATGCGCGCGGCGCTGGGCCTCATCGTGATCGATTTTCCCACGGCCTACGCCAACGACCCCGCGGATTACTTGCACAAAGGGCTGGCCATGCGCGATGCGCTCAAACACGAGCCCCTGCTGTCTTACTGCATCGCGCCGCACGCACCCTATACGGTGGGCGACAAGACCTTCGAGCAGGTGGTGACGCTCTCCGATGAACTCGATTTGCCTATCCACCTGCACGTTCACGAAACGCAGGACGAAATTCGCGAGAGCGAAGCCAAGTACGGCACGCGCCCGCTCGCACGCCTACACCGGCTAGGATTAGTAGGGCCCAACCTCATCGCCGTGCACAGCGTGCACCTCTCGGCGGGCGAGATCGAACAGTACGCGGCCTTGGGCGTGAACGTTGCCCACTGCCCGTCTTCGAATTTGAAACTCGCCAGCGGATTCGCGCCCACCCCTGCCCTCCTGGAGGCCGGAGTCAATGCGGGCCTAGGCACCGACGGTGCCGCCAGTAACAACCGCCTCGATATGTTTCAAGAAATTCGCACCGCTGCCCTGTGCGCGAAGGCGCTCTCGGGGCGCGCCGAGGTCCTCGACGCCATGACGGCACTTCGCATGGCAACCCTGCATGGCGCACGCGCCTTGGGGCTGGAGAAAGAGATCGGCTCCATCGAGGCAGGCAAATCCGCCGACCTGTGCGCGGTGGCCATGGATAGCCTGGAGCTAGTCCCCTGTTACCATCCCGCTTCCCACTTGGTATACGCTAGCGGGCGCGAGCATGTGAGCGACGTGTGGGTGGCTGGAAAGCGTCTTCTGCATAACCGCCAACTCACGCAAATGGACGAAGCACGGCTAAAAGCCAAGGCATCCCTGTGGCAAACCAAACTGATGGCAAACGCATGAGCACGACCCTCAACGCCTATCCACACGAGCTAGAAAAATTCAGCGAGCTGGCCCACCGCTGGTGGGACCCGAATAGCGAATTCAATGCCTTGCACGACATCAATCCCCTGCGCCTGGGATTCATCGACCATGCCGCCCGCCTCGCCGGCAAGAATGTGCTCGACGTGGGCTGTGGCGGGGGCATTCTGTCGGAGAGCATGGCCGCGAAAGGCGCGCGCGTCACCGGTATCGACTTGTCGGACAAGGCCCTTAAAGTGGCGCAGTTGCACTTGCTGGAGAGCAAACTCGAAGTCACCTACCGCGCGGTGGCCGTGGAAGCGCTCGCTGAAGAAATGCCAGGCCATTTCGATGTCGTGACTTGCATGGAAGTGCTCGAACACGTGCCGGAACCCGCACGCCAGATCAAAGCCTGCGCGCAATTGCTCAAACCCGGGGGCCATGCCTTCTTCGCCACCATCAACCGCAACCCGAAGAGTTTTCTCTTCGCGATCATTGGGGCGGAATACCTCCTGAACCTGCTGCCCAAGGGCACCCACGAATACGCCAAGTTCATCAAGCCCTCGGAATTGTGCGCGGAAGCGCGCGCCGCCGGACTGAGTATCGAACAACTGGCTGGAATGACCTACAACCCGCTCACCAAGGTCTATACCCTGGGACGGGATACGGACGTCAACTACATCGTCCACGCGCGAGCTCCATAAACCGTGAGCAAACCGGTGCGGGCCGTGCTGTTCGACTTCGACGGCACCGTGGCCGATACGGCACCCGACCTCGCCTACGCGCTCAACGTCATGCGCGCACAACGCGGATTGGAAGCCCTCCCCCTCAACCAACTGCGCGTCCTTGCTTCCGAGGGCGCGCGCGGCATGCTGCGCCGGGGATTCGACCTGCATCCTCACCACGAGGGCTACGGCCTCATGCGTGAGGAGTATCTGAGCATCTACGAAGCCAACATGCTGCGCGAAACCAATCTATTCGGCGGCATGGCCGAATTATTGGATGCCCTCGATGGGCGGGGGATCGCCTGGGGAATCGTGACTAACAAAATGGAGCGCCTGGCTGTCTCCCTAATTGGCATGATGGGATTGGCCCAACGCGCGGGTTGCATCATCGGCGGGGACACCACGGGCAGACCCAAGCCCGCGCCCGATCCGCTCTTCGAGGGCGCGCGCCGGGTCGCCGCCGATCCGCGCGATTGCCTGTATGTGGGCGATGATTTGCGTGACGTACAAGCGGCCCTCGCGGCCGGCATGGAACCGGTCGTTGCCCTGTATGGATACCTGGGTAATGACCAACCTCCCGAACAATGGGGGGCATCTAAATACCTCAAAGATCCAGGCGAGCTCTTGAATTATCTCTAGAAGGCGCCACCTTCTGCGATAATAGCTTTGTCGATAAAAGCGGCGCTCGGTTATAAACGCGCTCTGTCTTCTATCCTCAGTCCTCAGTCTTCAGAACCGGGGGCGCCCTGGGTTCGACGTGGGTCACGAAGCATGACAGTGCATGTCAAGGTCCAGTCACCTTGTAAATCCGCTGGAAAACGATAGTTGCCAACGACGATCGTTACGCTCTAGCCGCCTAACACCGGCTAGACTCCGCCCCAGTTTGCCCGTGGGCTGGTCTGAACCCGCAAGGGGGATGAGCGCGGAGTCATATACATGGGATCGCAATGTGCAGGGCTACTTTGCACGGCGCTAAATCCAAGGTAGCTCGCCCGATAACAGCCCGCCGGCCAGCGGTTAAAGGGTTAAATTAAAAGGCTAGGCTAAGCATGTAGTGCTGTCTGTGTAGGGCTTGCGGACGCGGGTTCGATTCCCGCCGCCTCCACCATTAATACCCCCAATGGGGTTCAACGCCGTCCAAGTGACGGCGTTTTTCTTTTGTCCTCAGTCTATTGACCGTCTAGCAGGGTCTTGCACCGTCCCAAGACTTCCGCGTATGATGGGGGTATTGACGGGGGTATTATGGAGAATCGAACCGAACGAATAGCTGCATCTGGGGGTATCAGAGGAAAGCTCACGGACAAGGCCGTCAAAGCCTTCGTAGGGAAAGGGCTGTGTGGCAAGAAGCTCGCTGACGGCGGCGGGCTACACCTGTTCATCACCCCGG
>SHXO01000039.1 GCA_009693245.1 Betaproteobacteria bacterium
GCCCGGCATCGCGCCGCACACGGTGATGCTCGTCCAACTGCGAGCCATAATGGAGCGGCATATCCCAGCCACCGAAATCCACCATCTTCGCACCCGCGGCGCGATGCTCGGCATTGAGCGTGGTGGTGTTGGGCATGCCTAGTTCGGAAGGTAGAGGCGGTAGCCAGCCGCGCGCAGGTCGCGGGTGTTCAATACCAAGCGCACCGCGACTTCGGTCCCCGGCGCAAATCCCCGCGCTTCGGAATGAGGGGCCGTGAGGTAATCCTTGGGCGCGAATTGCTTCTTGGCGATTTCGTGATCCATCGTGTTGGTCAGGGTAAGTTCCAACGTGGGGAATGCTTGCAGGTATTCGGCCCGGTTTCGCACGGTCGCCACCAACAGCACTTCCTGCGGGCGCGAGGGGTCTATCACCTGCAAGTCCGAGCTTTCAATAAAAAGGCTCTCGGGAAACCTTGGCAAGGGAACTTCGCAAGACAGGGGGCCGCACAGAGCCACCAGAGCGGGGCGAAGGCCCGGATACGCCATCGCCACTTGCGCGCGAAAAAAGAAGAGCAACTGCGCCAGAGCCAGCAGCCCAAGCAAACACACGCCCGCGAACCAGGCCCACACCGGACCGCGCCATTTGCGGATGCCCGCGTTGAGATCGAACAAATCCTCCGGCAGGGTGAGCATCTCGATTCTGCCTCGTGCCGGCATTGCGGCGGGCACGGCCATCTCGCTTGCGCGCGCCACGGCAAAGGCCCCCGGTTGCGCGGGTACAGGCTTCTCCCATGCGGGCCGCTCCGGGCTAAGCGGCGGCGGATCTTCGCTTTTCCCAGGGGTCCGCGCCGTCAGGCTGGCGAAGGCATCGAACACGGTGGCGCAACGTCCGCAACGTACTTGTCCGTTGCACGCTTGGAGCTGTTGAACCGTCACCCGAAAATAGGTCCGGCATGAGGAGCAGCGGGTGTACATGCTCACGGCGCTAGCGCTCCTGCTTGTCCGGCAAGCTTCGCCGCCCAACCAGAGACGTCCAGCCGTCATCCGGTTCGAAGGGCACGAGTTTCACCCAAGGTGCATAGGATTCCATCACTTCGCTTACCTGTCTATCGAGGATTCCCGCTAGGATCAAATGTCCTCCCACGCGCACTTGCGCGGCCAGCAATGGGGCAAGCACTCGCAGAGGGTTCGCCAGTATATTGGCCACCACAATGTCATAGCTGCGATGCGCTGGCAAGTCTTCCGGCAAGACCCAGTCGATGCCGGCATCGTTGGCAGTCGCGTTGCTGCTTGCCGTTCGCAACGCCTGGGCATCGATGTCGGTCCCCACCACATCGAGGCCGCCCAATTTCTTCGCGGCAATGGCGAGGATGCCAGACCCGCACCCGTAATCCAGCACTGCCTCCCCGCCCTTTAGGTTTGCGGCCAGCCAACGCAAGCATTGCCGGGTGGTGGGATGGGCACCCGTGCCGAAAGCGAGTCCAGGATCCAATCTTAGGTTAATGATTTGCGGCACGGGTGCCTCATGCCACGAAGGAACGATCCAAAGACGCTCCGAGATTTGGATGGGTGCAAATTGCGCCTGTGTTTCGCGCACCCAATCGTGATCGTGGACGGTTTCAACGCTGAAGGCGGGAAGTGTCTCAACACCGGCGGCCTCGCACGCGTCGCGCAGGATTTTCTCAACTCCGGCGTTCTCTGGAACCAGTACCCGAAACTGGGTAAGGCTCCAATGAGAATCGGAGTTCCAGTCAGGCTCCGCAAAGACAGGCACTTCCTGGGGCCCGCCCGCGTGCGCGTCAGCGACATCCACGGACATTGCCCCCAGGGCTAGAAAGGCGTCGGAGAGAGGCTCGGCGAAGCTAGGATCAATCTTAAAAGTAAGCGCTAACCACACTGAATTTCGAGCCTGGGCCTATATGTAGGGCTTAATCGCCGCGAACCTGCTTGGCCAGTTTCTCCTCCAGATAATGGATGCTGGTACCGCCGCGAACAAAGGCCGAATCCAGCATGAGCTCCTGGTGCAAGGGCAAATTCGTGTCGATCCCCTCCACGATCATTTCGGACAAGGCAATGCGCATCTTGGCGATAGCCTGGTCCCTGGTATCGCCCCAGGTGATGACCTTTCCAATGAGCGAATCGTAATAGGGCGGAACGAAATAGTTGGTGTAGGCATGGGAATCCACTCGCACACCGAGCCCGCCCGGCACGTGAAAGGACGTGATGCGCCCGGGCGATGGCGTGAATTTGTAGGGATGCTCGGCGTTGATGCGGCATTCCAAGGCATGGCCCTTGAAAACAATATCCTTCTGCCGCAAGACCATCTTTTCCCCGGCGGCAATGCGGATTTGCATCTGCACGATGTCCACACCCGTGATCATTTCAGACACTGGGTGCTCCACCTGAACACGGGTATTCATCTCGATGAAAAAAAACTGCCCGTTTTCGTAGAGAAACTCGAAGGTACCCGCACCCCGGTAACCGATCTTGCGACACGCTTCCGCGCAGCGCTCGCCCATGCGCGCCTTTAGGCGGGGATTGATCAAGGGGGCAGGCGCCTCCTCGATGATTTTCTGGTGGCGGCGTTGCATGGAGCAATCGCGGTCGCCCAAATACACCGCGTTCTTGTATTCGTCGGCAAGCACCTGGATTTCCACGTGCCGCGGTTTTTCCAGGAATTTCTCCATGTAGACCATGGGATTTCCAAAGGCCGCCTTAGCCTCCGTCCGGGTCATGTTGACCGCGTTGAGTAGGGCCGCCTCCGTGTGCACCACGCGCATTCCCCGGCCGCCACCTCCGCCCGAAGCCTTTACGATGATCGGGTAGCCGACCCCCCGGGCGATCTTGATGATTTCCTCCGGCTTTTCCGGTAATGCGCCTTCGGATCCATGGACAACCGGAACCCCAGCCTTGATCATCGCTTGTTTCGCACTCACCTTATCGCCCATCAGCCGGATGGTTTCCGCCCGCGGGCCTATGAATACAAAACCGCTTTTCTCCACGCGCTCGGCAAAATCCGCGTTCTCTGAAAGGAACCCATAGCCAGGATGAATGGCTTCGGCGTCCGTGACCTCCGCCGCGCTGATGATGGCCGGTATATTCAGGTAACTCTGAGTGGGGGAGGGCGGGCCAATGCACACGGACTCGTCGGCCAGCTTGACGTACTTCGCCTCGGCATCGGCTTCCGAATGCACCACGACGGTTTTGATGCCCAATTCGCGGCACGCGCGCTGAACGCGCAAGGCGATCTCGCCCCGGTTGGCGATGAGGATTTTTCCAAACATGGCGGGTTTTCGCACCAGCGGCGGGGAACGTAAGGACACCATGACGATTAGTTAGCTTCTAACCGAGGAGAAATAACGGCTCTCCGTATTCGACCGGCTGCCCATTCTCGACGTAGACTTCCTTGACCACGCCGCCTTGGTCTGCCTCGATTTCATTGAGCAACTTCATCGCCTCGATGATGCAAAGAGTATCCCCAGGGCTGACTTTCGCCCCAATATCGACGAATGGCTTCGAGCCCGGCGAGGCCGAGCGGTAGAAGGTACCCACCATGGGCGACTTCACGATATGTCCCTCTGGGGGAGCAGCTGCGGCCGGTGCCGCCGGCGCATCGGAACCTGCAGGAGCCGGCTGGACAGCAGGCGCGGGATGGGTAGGTACTGGAGCCGCCGGTGGCGCGTACGCCACGACCGCGCCTTGGCGCGAGAGGCTAGCGATACGCACGCGCTCCTCACCCTCGGTAACTTCCAGCTCCGCGATGCCCGATCCCTGCACGAGATCGATCAGTTTCTTGAGTTTCCTAAGATCCATTTATTAGCCCCTTGAGTGGTGGGAAAGGGCGTAGTCCAAGGCCAGTTCGTAGCCTTTGGCCCCCAGGCCGCACACCATCCCCACAGCCAAATCCGTGAAATAGGAATGGTGGCGAAAGGGTTCGCGTGCAAATACGTTGGAAAGATGCACCTCGATAAAAGGCAGCTTGACCGCGGCTAGCGCATCTCGGAGGGCGACACTGGTATGGGTAAACGCTGCCGGATTGATGATGATGAATTGAGTTCCGTCTGTTTGTGCGAGGTGAATTCGCTCGATGAGCACCAATTCGGAGTTACTTTGCAGGAATTGCAGGGAGATTCCAGCTTCTTCCGCTAGCTCCATGAGGCGGATTCTGATGGATTCCAATGTCACCTGGCCATAGAGCCCAGGTTCGCGAGTACCAAGCAGGTTAAGGTTTGGGCCATTGAGGACGAGTACCTTGCTCAACTCCTTCGCCTGCCCCCCCCTTTTCCCCGCCCTTCCACCAGCCGCCTTGGAGAGTGTCATAAAGGCGAGTTTGCCGGAATATCGGCGAAGTTGTCCAGAGTTTCAATGATTTTTGACATCCCCCCCGATAAATTAGGCTACGGGTCAGAGTAGCGGCAGAAGCAGATTTTCAAGTTTCGCGTCGTTGACCCCCCCCAACTCCGCCTTCACGATGCGCCCTGACCTGTCGATGAACACCGTGAAAGGAAGGGCACCCACCTCATTGCCCGCGAGGCGCACCAGTTCCAGGCCGTCAAGCCCGGCGATCAAGAGCGGATAATTCACACCCAATTCAATGGAGAATGGCTTGACCCGCGCCAAGTCATCGAGCGCGATGCCGACCACTTGCACGCCTTTAGCACCAAATTTATGCTGAATTCTGACCAAAGCCGGAATCTCCTCACGGCAGGGCGCACACCAAGTGGCCCAGAAATTCACCACCACCACCTTCCCCTTCCAATCGGAGATTTTGGTCTGTTTACCGTTGAGATCGGGTAACTGGGAGGAAGTAACCGCAGCGGAAGAATCTTGCCCCGGCACTCTGACGGAAGCAGTTTCACCTCCTTGGCGCACGAAGTACCATGAGGCCAGCGCTATGGTGGCCACCACCACGATCAAAAGGGTCTGTCGCGTGATACCTCTCACGGGGCGGCTCATCGAGTGCGCGCTGGTTTCGGCGCCGTGCCGGGAATGGTTTCCACGTTCGCGAGCCACACCGTCGCTTCGCTGTCGCTTGGCGCGCGGTAGTCGCTGCGGGGCGAGAGGGATCCCCCGGAACCCACCTTGGGGCCATTGGGGATGGCGCTGCGCTTGTATTGCGAAAACTGGAAGAAGCGCAAAAGAAAGACGCGTAGCCACTTCTTGATACCGGCGATGTCGTACTCGTGCCGCAGCGCCAGGGGAATATCGGGCCATTGACCCACGGAACGGTCACGCCACGCGCTCCATGCCATGAAGGCCACCTTGCTCGGTAGGTAGCCAAATCTCAGCAGGTAGTAGAGGTGGAAATCCTGCAATTCATAGGGCCCCACCACCGCTTCGGTGCTCTGGGCAGGGTCTGCCTCGCTCTGGCCCGGCACCAGTTCGGGGCTGATGGTGGTATCGAGCACATCAGCTAGCACCGCGCTTACTTCGGTGCCCAATTGATTCGTGCGGACTGCGTAGCGAATGAGGAACTGAATGAGGGTCTTGGGTACGCTGGCGTTCAAATGATAGTGAGCCATATGATCGCCCACGCCGTAGGTGCACCACCCGAGCGCCAATTCCGAGAGATCGCTGGTCCCGATCACCGGGGCGTTGTGGGCGTTGGCCAGCCGAAACAAATGACTACTGCGCTCGCCTGCTTGCACATTCTCGAAAGTGACGTCGTACACCGGCTTTCCCTCGGCGAAGGGGTGGCCGATGTCCTTGAACATCTGCATGCAACTCGGGCGGATATCGGCCTCGCGGGCGGTACACCCCACGCTTTTCATAAGGCGCCGGGATTGATCCAGGGTGCGCTCGCTGGTGGCGAAGCCGGGCATGGTGTAGCCCAGGATATGGCCTCTCGGCAGCCCCATGACATCCATGGCCCGCGCGCAAACGATAAGCGCCTGCGTCGAATCCAATCCACCCGAAATGCCAATGACCACCTTGTCCGACTTCATCGAACGCAGGCGCTTGACCAATCCTTGCACCTGGATTTCATACACCTCATGACACCGGGCATCGCGGGTAGCCGGGTCCGAGGGCACATAAGGGAAGCGCTCGTAGGTGCGAGAGAGCGGCAGATTCGCCTCCCGTGGCATATCCAGCGGGACCGAGACCGTGCGAAACTCCTTCACCGTTTCCCGGTAGCGCGCCAAGGATTGCCCAAAGGTATTGGTCCGCATGCGATCCTGGGCAATGCGGTCCAGGTCGATATCGCCCGCCACCAGATGAGAGGCGTAGGAAAACCGCTCCGTTTCCGCTAGGCAGGAGCCATTCTCATAGATCATGCCGTGGCCGTCCCAAGCCAAGTCCGTCGTGGATTCCCCATAGCCCGCCGCGCAATACAGATAAGCACTCACGCAGCGCCCGGATTGGTTGGCCACCAATTGCCGCCGGTATTCGTCCTTTCCCACGGTGATGTTGGAGGCGGAAAGATTCACCAGCACCGTCGCTCCCGCCATCGCCGCGATAGATGACGGCGGAACGGGGGTCCACAGATCCTCGCAAATCTCCACGAAGAAGGTAAGGAGTGGCTGCCGCGGAACCTGAAACAACAACCGCGTACCGAAGGGAACTGCGCTCTGCCCGCACAGATCGATTTCCTTGCGAGGACAGTAATCGCCAGGCGTGAACTGGCGCAGCTCGTAGAACTCGCGGTAGTTGGGCAAATAGGTTTTGGGCACCACACCAAATAAGCGGCCTTCGCAAAACACAGCGGCGCAGTTGTATAACAAGCCGCCGATTTGCAAGGGCAAGCCCGCCACCCCAATCACCGGCAGATGCTTCGTGCCGCCGAGAAGCTTTGTGAGCGCATCGCGCGATGCATCCAGCAAAGCCTGCTGGTGAAACAAATCCTCGCAGGAATAGGCCGAGAGGCCCAATTCCGGAAACACACAGAGCATGGCCCGCTCGCCCGCGGCGCGCTCCATCAACGCCACCGTTTGGCCCACATTGAAGGGCGGATCGGCCACGCGGACCTCAGGAACCGCAACCGCGGCACGAATGAAATTGTGGTTGTATAAATTGAAGAAGGACACGTTGGAGGCTGTCGTCACTTATGGCCCATAGAGCGCAAACGTCTCTCCAGGGGATTTACAAGGGGATACCCCTTGTACGTTCCTGAGGGATAAACAAAGGGGTGCTCCCCTTGTTCGTAACATGTATTTTCGCGGCATACCACCCTTCCTTCTTCGTTTCGGTCGGCTTGGTCACTGAGCTAGGTCAATACTATAGAGAACTTACCAGGTGTCCGCCATCCACCGCTATTACGGAGCCGGTCATGAATTCCGAAGCGTCCGAGGCTAGGAGAAGTAGCGGCCCGTCGAGATGTTCGGGTTTTCCCAACCGGCGTTGCGGTATTCGTCTGATTAGCGTTTGCCCAGCCTCGCTCTGGAAGAACTCCCGGTTAAGGTCCGTTTCGATGTAGCCAGGGGCCAAGGCATTCACGCGAATCTTGTAGCGCGCTAGCTCCAGGGCCATGGCCTTGGTCAGTTGGATCAATCCCGCCTTCGATGCCGCGTAGGGTGACACCGCCCCCGCCACGCGCAAACCGGTAATGGAGGCGAGGTTGATGATGCTCCCGCCTTTTCCGGAGGCCGCCATATGCTTCGCGGCGGCCTGGGCACACGCCAAGCGCCTGTGAGATTCACGTCCACCACGGCGCTCCAATCGGCCTCCTCCATTTGCAAGAAGGGCTTCGTGTTGGCCACACCGGCGTTATTCACGAGGATCTCCAGGCCACCCATCTCTTGCACCGCGTTCGCAAGCGTGGCCGTTACGCTCGCGCCATCGAGCACGTCCATGCCAAGGGCAAAGGCGCCGTGGCCCTGTTGCTTGAGTTCCATCGCGATGGACTGGCCCAACTCGATACGCCGGCCCGCCAACACCACTTTGACGCCATGCCCCGCCAGAGTCTTAGCGAAATGAAGCCCCAGCCCGCTGAAGGCCCCGGTGACCAACGCCGTCTTTCCCTTTAAATCAGGAAACATCGCTCTTCTGCAACGGCCCCGTATAAAAATTCGGCCAGCGCTTCAATACCATGGGGCTGCTGGCCGCATAGGTGTGGCAGGAATTAAGCAAGGGCGGGCGCCTGTTCGGATCTTCCGCGCGTTTAACGCGCGCTGGGTAGATGGTCTGGTAAGCGGTCGTTCCCATGGGACCGAGCATCTCCACCATGTGCGTGCAGCCCTTGACGCCTCCCAAAAGCTCGCGCGTCTTGAGTACCCATCCGGGTTTGATTGTAAGGCCCTTCAATACGCCAAAATCGACGGGGAGATGGGGGCACTGGTTATGCGGCCCGAAATCGGTAACCGCTTCGGCGTCGTGCACCAGGAGATCTGTATCGACGGTCAGGCGCACCCACATGTCGTGAAAATGCTCGCCGGGCTTGACGTTACCGCGCTCGGGCAGCACGACGTCAAAAGTCTTGGTGTCGGTCAGCTGGCCTTCGATATCCCAAAGGCCGTCCTCGCGTAGATAACCACGGCATTCGATGGTGCGGTGATGCATGAGTTTGCGGGGGGCGGCAGAGGAAAGTGGCATGGAGGTCTTCTTAGTACGAAAATTTGGATACGATGCGAGGCGGGCTTGCCCGCCCTACCTTACTACCTAGTTTGCGCGCCCTATAACGTCACGCAGCCGAAATGTCTGAATGATCCCCCAGCAAGCGCTTGCGATCGGCGGCTCTTTGAAGCGTGGCAAGTTGTTCCTTGGCCGGCATTTCCAACCAGTCCGCAATCTCCTTCAACGTACGCCGGCATCCGCGGCATAACCCGAGGGTCTCGTCCATTTCGCAAACTTGCACGCACGGCGAAGGCACGCGCGCGGGCGCTGCCTTCATGCGTGCGCGCGCTCCAGCGCGCGCTTGCGCTTGGCGAGCAACGCCCGGCCAGCACGTGAAGCCGTCTGGCGCTTGAGAACATCACAGATGTACTGCGCAGCGTCAAGCAAGCGGTCCATGCTGATACCGGTTTCGATGCCCATGCCATTCAGCATGTAAACGACGTCCTCGGTGGCGACGTTGCCCGTAGCACCTGGGGAGTAGGGGCATCCGCCCAGGCCCGCGATGGAGGCATCAAAGGTGGATACGCCCACTTCCATGGAGGCCAGGATGTTGGCGAGTGCTTGGCCGTAGGTGTCGTGAAAGTGGCCTCCCAATTGCGCCGGAGGAATGTCGCGCGCCAAGGTCTCCATCAGTAACTTGGTCTCGCCTGGCGTGCCCATTCCAGTGGTGTCGCCTAGCGACACCTCGTAACACCCCATGTCCATGAGCCGCTTGGCGATGTCCGCCACTACCTTTGGGTTGACCGACCCTTCAAACGGACATTCCAGCACGACCGAGATGTAACCGCGCACCTTCATGCCCGAGGCCAGTGCCGTTTTGCACACGGGCGCGAAGCGCTCCATGGATTCCTCGATGCTGCAATTGGTGTTGCGCTGGGAGAAAGATTCCGTTGCAGCGGCGAAACCCGCGATCTCATCCACCCCTGCGGCAAGCGCGCTTTCCAGTCCTTTCATATTGGGTACCAGCACGGGGTAGCTCACGCCAGGCTTACGGCGAATGGTACGCATCACCTCCGAGTGGTCCGCCATCTGCGGTACCCACTTGGGCGACACGAAACTGGTCGCTTCCACCGAAGGCAGGCCGGCGTTGGCGAGGCGGTGGATGAGTTCCACCTTGGCTTCCGTCGGTACGACACCGGGTTCGTTTTGCAATCCATCGCGCGGACCAACGTCCACCAACCGCACTTTCTTGGGTAGATCCATGCTTAACTTCCTTCCGCAGTTTCGATGGAAAGAAGCTGCGCGCCTTCTTTCACTTGGTCGCCGGCCACGTAGAAAATTTCCTTCACCACGCCTTGCGCAGGCGCACTGATGGTGTGTTCCATTTTCATGGCCTCCAAGATGAGCAGGGCTTGGGCTTTGGTCACGCTCTGGCCCGGCTTGACCAGCACTTGGATGATATTGCCAGACATCGGCGCGGCCAGCGAGCCGCCGGCATCCTCGGCCTGCACCGCCTGGGCGGCCTTGAGTTCCAGTCGGCAACTGGTGCCGAAGGCAAACACGGTGATCTCATTCGCGCGCCTGACCACCGTGGCTTGCACCCGCGCCCCGGCAATATCCGCCATCAAGGCATCGTCCCCGGCGAACTCTCCTTTTGCCTCCACCTTGGAGCGCGGCAAGTCCAGCCGATAGCCGCCCTTGCGGTAATGGGCCACCACGCTGCCCACTCCGGTAAATTCGAAGCGATGGTGATTGTCTTGGTTGAGCCGCCAACCATCCGTGGCATTCCACGGCGAATGGGGATCGTTGGAGCGCGCCGCCAATTCTTGCGCTTCGCGCTCGTTGCGCAGTAGCTCCGCCAATACCGCCAAGGCCAAAAATCGGTCGGCGGGTTGCGCGGCCTGGGGAATGAGTTCCGTGCGGTGCCGCTCGATCAAGCCCGTATCTAGACTTTCCAGCTCCGTATGCGCTTGCGCGAAAGCGGGATGGGCAACGATGGCCGCCAGTAAATCGATGTTGGTGGTCACGCCCACCACTTGATACTCCGCCAGCGCCACGTGCATGCGGCGCAGCGCGGCGCCACGGTCACGGTCCCATACGATGAGCTTGGCGATCATGGGATCGTAGTGCACGCCGATTTCGTCGCCTTGCTTGACGCCGGTGTCCACTCGCACGTGGCTGGACGGTTGCGGTTGCCGCAGATGATGAATGACTCCGGCCGTGGGAAGGAAACCCTTGGCGGCGTCCTCGGCGTAGATGCGCGCCTCGATGGCGTGCCCACGGATCGCGAGTTGCTCTTGGGTCAGGGGCAACGCTTCGCCCGCCGCCACGCGCAATTGCCACTCCACCAGATCCAGCCCCGTGATCATTTCCGTGACCGGATGCTCCACCTGCAAGCGCGTGTTCATCTCCATGAAGTAGAAAGCGCCCTGCTCGTCCGCGATGAATTCCACCGTTCCGGCGTTGGTGTAATCCACGGCCAGGGCGGCAGCCACGGCCGTGGAGCCCATCTGCCGGCGCCTTGTCGCGCTCAAACCCGGCGCGGGCGCTTCTTCCAGCACCTTCTGGTGGCGCCGCTGCACGGAACAATCGCGCTCGAATAGATACACCGCGTTCCCGCGCGTATCGGCGAACACTTGCACCTCGATATGGCGCTGGCGCTGCAGATACTTCTCGATCAACAACCGGTCATCGCCAAAGGATGAGGCTGCCTCGCGCTTCGCCCCGGCGATGGCTTCCTTCAACTCGCGGGCACTGTTGACCACGCGCATACCCTTGCCGCCTCCGCCAGCGGAGGCCTTTATGAGCACTGGGTAGCCGGTCTTTTCCGCTTCGGCGTGCAACGTGTCGTAGTCCTGTGCTTCGCCGTGATAGCCCGGCACCAAAGGCACTCCGGCCTTGTGCATGATGTCCTTGGATGCGCTCTTGGAACCCATGGCGCGTATGGCGCTCGCGGGCGGGCCGATGAATATCAATCCCGCCTGCGACACGGCATCGGCGAAAGATGCGTTCTCCGAAAGAAATCCGTAACCGGGATGAACCGCTTGCACGCCAGTGGCCTTGGCTACTTCAAGTATCCGCTCGGCCTTGAGATAACTTTCCCGAGGCGCCGAAGGGCCAATATGGAAGGCTTCGTCGCAGGCGCTCACATGCAGCGCGTTCGCGTCCGCGTCCGAATACACGGCCACGGTGCGAACGCCTAGGCGCTTGCAGGTGCGGGCCACACGCACTGCGATCTCGCCCCTGTTGGCGATGAGAATCTTATCGAACATGGTTATGACTCATCGATCGCATCCGGTGGTTGCGGCGGTGCCAAGGATTGATGAAGGGCGCTCAAACGCCGGTAGATTTGCCACGCCAGGATGGACGACACCGCAAACAGCGCGGCGCCGATCACCGACGAGGTGATGAGCGCATGCGTGGTCACTTGCGTCCAGCCCGCTTGCGAAGTGGCGCACGCCGTCCACTTCTCGAAGAGGTCAGTGGCCATCGCGGGCATCCTCTCGCTGCTCATGCTATTCATCTCGAACACGAAGGTATCGTAGGTGGGTACACCCGTCTGCTTCGTCCGGTTGTACGCCCACAACGCATAGCCCGCCAGCAAATTGATCACGAAGCCCGCCAAGCCCAGCACGCAAAAGAAGGTAAGCACCTTCGCCTTTTGCCGGTCCGCCGCGAGTTCGCTCTTTGCCGCTTCGCTCATGAATGTGGGGTCCATTTCGGAGCGCGCTTTTCCAGGAAAGACGCAATCCCTTCTTGCCCCTCGGCACTCACGCGCAACTTCGCGATCCGGCTGGCGGTATGCTCGACCAACGCACTATCCAGCTTTTCGCGCGCAACGGTCGCGACGAGATCCTTGGTGACCGCCAAGCACTCGGGACCACCCTTGAGTAAATCGGATACAAAGCCTTCCACCGTCTTATCCAACTCCTCATCAGGCACCACGGCGTGCACCAAGCCCATGCGCAGCGCCTCATGCGCGGAGAAGCGCTCCGCCGTCAAGAAGTACCTGCGGGCCATGCGCTGCCCGATGGCCCGTACGACATAAGGGCTAATCACAGCAGGCGTTAATCCAAGCCGCACTTCCGTCAAGGAAAACACGGCGGCCGGCACCGCGACCGCGATATCGCAACAGGCCACGAGTCCCATTCCCCCGGCGAAGGCCGAGCCCTGCAAACGCGCAATGGTTGGCTTGGCGAGTCCGTTCAAGGTGCGCATCAGCTCAGCCAGCGCGCGCGCATCGCGCAAATTCTCGCCCTCCGAGTATGCCGCCATGCGCTTCATCCAATTCAAGTCCGCCCCGGCGGAGAAACTCTTCCCCGCCGCCGCCAGAATAACCATTCGCACCCGCGGATCACTCTCCAGCGCACGTAGTTGCGTAGTCATGGCGGCGATCAAATGATCGTCGAAAGCGTTGTGCACCTCCGGGCGGTTCATGGTCAGAGTGGCAACGCCGCGGGCGTCTACCGATTGAAACAAGTTAGAAGTGGTCATGGCTATCTACGGTTTCTTGGCGACGACTTTGCCGTTCTCCCAGACATAAATCGGTGTGCCGTGCATACGCGCTATCTCTCTTGCCCGCCGGGCCGCTTTACGTATCGCGCGCGCAACGGCGGCGTGAAACTCTCGATCTTGCGGTGATGACTTCGGCGAGTGAACGGTAGTGCTTCTCAAAATTGTCCCGGCTCCTCTGAAAACGGCGAATTACGTCTGCCCTTGGGACGTCATGCCCTCCTTGCTTGACTCGCGTGGCAACGCGGCGCAAGGCCAGACTTACCGAGGGTAACGTCAGGTAAATAATCTCGATTCGATACCCAACCGCTCTGCATCTACGCAACCGCCCGAGTAGACTCAATCCACTCAAGGTGCTTTCAATAGCGAACTCCACGCGAGCCGCGAATAGTCGATCAAGCTCCCGCAAGAATATCCGGCCCGCTGCGACCGCCGCCAATTCGGGACGCAAGGGCGAGAGCCCGGCAGCGATGAGATCTGCGTTTACGAAGTAGAGGATGCTACCGCCCTTTGGCAAAAACTCCCGGGCGAAGGTCGTCTTCCCCGATCCGTTCGGACCGGCGATCACAATGCAACGTGTGGCCTTCCGCCGGTCTCCCGCCTTCATCTCTGGGCGCCGCAATGACTATCGGTGGCACTCATGATAGTAAGGTGTTTCGTAAGCCATTGAATGTCTATAAATTAATACCGTTTTGGATTTTATTATCAGCGGCCTTTGATAATAAACTCGAAACGATCAACCCTCCGTTAGGGCTTTCTCTAAGCGAGCAATGTCCTCCTCAATCTCTTGGCGCCGATACTCGAACTGCATGGCTCCGATAGGGTCGTCCCTCGCACCCATCGCGGCGAGCATCGCTTCGACAGCCGCCAAGTCGGCCTGTAGCCAGTCGATTTCAGAATTTGGATTCACAGATCTATTCTCCTTTGTCCAATCCGCATTGTCACGGTGACTTGCCGCGCAGACGCCGGTAGGCCTCCGCAGCCATCCACCCGGTCACCGTCTTCTGAAACGGAACGTCATTCATGAAGCGCACATATATGTCCTCATTCTGATCGATGCGCTCGACGAACAAAGCATTCAGTAGATTCTTGAACACCAGTTCGAAATTGTCACCCGGATTTACCGCCACCGCTTGTTTCAGGCCTTCATCCAGGACGGCAGCCTCGACCATCTGGTCGAAGAAAAGCTGATCCGCCTGATTGAAGTCGGTTCCGAACCGTTCATTAACTAGATCGAGCAAACGCGATAGTGGCACCGCCTCACGCGCGACTAATCCACTGCCTACTTTGGTCGACCCGTCGAGGGATCGCGCGTACTCTTTACTAAGGCCGATGGATCCCTCGCTGATCTTCTGAAGACGGTAGTACTCAAGCCTTACGTCGTCATCGAACTGATAGGCTGGGCCGCTCTTTCGCCGCGGCAGCTTCGCCGCCAATTGCCTCACAAACACATAAAGGCGCTCTAGGTAGGAGTCTTGATAAGGAATTATCTGGCTCAGGAAACCGTATAGATTGAGCGTCATGCGCAGGTAGTCGAACACAAGACGGGGGGACCGGCAAAGGCGGCGGATTGTCTGGGCCACGCCGTCTTGGGTCGAGGACTTGATCACACCGATGGCGAAGCGGCGTAGGCGCGAGATATTCTCCGGGCCGAAACCGGTTCGGATGCGACCTCGGTCCTCGTCATAGTTCCAATCCGGCGTGTCGTGACACGGGTTCTCGATACACCAGTGTCCGCGATTGATCTGCAACACCTGCTCGGGACTGGCTTGCTCTGGGGTGGGGCGGGTGATGCCGTAGGCGATCTTGGCGCTTGAGCCGCCGGTGTTCTTGTCGGTGCGGCGGCGCTCGATCAGGAACACTTGCCCCACATGCGGGAAATCCAGGTGCTTGTTCAGGGCGCTACTGCACCAGATGCGGCGGGTTTCGATGCGCCCATGTTCGCAAGCGGAGGCTTGGGTGAAATGGGCCGGGCCGCGATCGCGGAACAACAACTCGATATCGGCTTGTAGGCGGGGTTGGTTGCCTTTGACGATGAAGTGCTAGTGCGCCTGGCGCTCGCCGGCCAAGTAAGCGCCGAGTTTGCGCTGAGTATGCAGGGCATCGGCGGTGATATCGCGCCCGGCCAGCTCAATGGCATCGAGTGGCACGATCACCATGCCGGTTTCGTTGGTTCGCTTTTGCTCCTCGCTACCGGCTACGGGGAGGGTGCCGGCTGGGTGTGGCAGATCTTGGACTCATGGCCCAGCACGCTCATCACGTGGGTGTGCTGGCCTTGTGCATCGATGGCGTTGCACATCGTCTTGCCGTCGATGGCCAGGCTCTCATGGGTTTGCCCGAAGGCGGCGTTCCAGCGCTGCAACGCCTGGTCCAAGGCGGCGGGGTCCACACGAATCGGACAATCGCGGATGATCGATTCGCTGGGCACGAGGTAGTCTCCCGCGTTATCGCGCCGGCAACCAAACCGGCAAGTGCCCTCGGACCCTAGCTCTGCGCCCACCCGGCGATGGCTTTGTAGCCGCGCATCTCGCACAGAATCACGCCCGCGGCAATGGCCAATACCGTGGGCAAGCGGTGGCGCCGGCCCTGTGCCCGGCGCGGGTCGGGGATGGCACAGAAGAAATCGGGCAAGGCGCGCATGTGCTCGGCGCTCATCATCATCTTGGGGGCTCCGCTACGGTGAGAGGATTCGCTCAGGGGCCCGCACAGCTTCGCGCGCGCCCCGGCCACTAAAGGATAGGTGAACACGCGTTTGGGGGTTTGCGGCTCAGGGCTATAGCCTTGGCGGGTGCGCAGGTATCCCTTCGTGAATCCCACCTCGGTCCAGTTCGCCGCGCGGTATACCGTGCCCGTGAAGCGTTGCGGATCCACGAAGGTCTCCAACAACCACACAGGATGTCCGAAGCGCGTTTGCCAATCCGCTCCCATGCGCCGTGCCACGAGACCGAGCACGCGCGAGCCCAGGCTGGGAAAGTGCCATTGCGGCAGAATCAAAAAGCGGCTGTTGTTCGCGATCAGCTTGAGCCGGTCAAAATGCAAGCGGAAATCCCATCCGATCCGGCGATCACGCGCCGTGCATTTCCACGCCGCCGAGCAAAACCCGCACAGCGCCACCCATTACCCTTCGTAGCTCGCCGCGTACCACAGCGTCTCGCCAATCTTGGGCAGCGCCCCAAGGTAATGCGCCTGCCCCTTCAGGTCCTGGTAGCGCGATTCCTGCGCTCGCTCCACCGGGCGTACACTCACCTGCGATACATCCATCCTCGGGCTCGATCAGCATGGCATGCGCTATACATGACGCGAAGCGTGCGGGGATGTCCGGGCTTTGGCTAAATCGTTCCGCCACTCAGCGAATTAAGGGAAAGGGCAAATCCGCCCTGGGTTGCCCTTTACTTGCTATTGATGCCCCGCGTGGAACCGGCTACCATCGCACGCCTATTGGGGAGCGCCGAGGGCCGGATTCCCTTACTTTCATGAGGTCAATATGGACACGCAAGATCGTATTCGCAAGCAAGTCACCGATAACAAGGTTGTGCTCTACATGAAGGGCACGCCGGAGGCGCCGCAGTGCGGGTTCTCCGCCACGGCCGTGCAGATTCTGGAAGCCTGCGGGGCGGAGGACGTCGCCACCGTCAACGTGCTGGCCGACGCCGAAATTCGCCAAGGCATCAAGGAGTTCGCCAACTGGCCTACGATCCCGCAGCTCTACATCAATGGCGAGTTCGTGGGCGGCGCGGACATCATCCGCGAGATGTACGAGAACGGCGAGCTGGAAAAAGTCCTCAAGGGATAGTTCTCAGAATCCAGCGGTAACCAAAGGGCTGGCAAGGCGCCAGCCCTTTTTATTTAAGGTAAGACCTCATGGCTTCAAGCAACACCGAGCGGTACGCCGAACTGCGCGCAGCGGTGCGCGCCCTGTGCAAGACCTTCGTGCCCGAGTATTGGCGCAAGCTCGATGAAGAGCGGGCCTACCCGGAAGCTTTCGTCAAGGCGTTAACCGATGCGGGCTGGTTGTCCGCCCTGATCCCGGAAGAGTACGGGGGTTCGGGGCTGGGGATCACGGAAGCCTCCGTCATTCTGGAAGAGGTGAATCGTTCCGGAGGTAACTCAGGGGCCTGCCACGCGCAGATGTACATCATGGGCACACTCTTGCGCCATGGATCATCCAGGCAGAAGTCCGAGTACCTTCCCAAGATCGCCAAGGGCGAGATACGCCTGCAATCCTTCGGCGTGACGGAGCCCAGCACGGGTTCGGACACCACCAAGCTCAAAACCACGGCCGTGCGCAAGGGCGACCGCTACGTGGTCAACGGGCAGAAGGTGTGGACTTCGCGCATCCAGCACTCGGACCTAATGCTGCTGCTGGCCCGAACGACGCCATTGCCCGAAGTGAAAAAGAAATCCGAGGGTTTGTCCGTGTTCCTGGTGGACTTGCGGCAAGCCATCGGCAAGGGCATGAGCGTGCGCCCCATTCGCAACATGCCCAATCACGAAACCAACGAAGTGTTCTTCGACAATCTGGAGATTCCCGCCGAGAGCCTCGTCGGCGAGGAAGGCAAGGGGTTCCGCTACATCCTGGACGGCATGAACGCGGAGCGCATCCTGATCGCCGCCGAGTGCGTGGGCGATGGGCACTGGTTCATCGAGAAAGCGGTGAACTACGCCAAGGAGAGGGTGGTGTTCGACCGCCCCATCGGCCAGAACCAGGGCATCCAGTTTCCCATCGCGCGAGCGCACATCAATGTCGAGGCCGCCGATCTCATGCGCTTTCGCGCCGCCGAGCTGTTCGATCGCAAGGAACCGTGCGGGGCCGAGGCCAACATGGCGAAACTTCTAGGGGCGGATGCCTCCTGGGAGGCGGCCAACGTGTGCCTGCAAACCCACGGCGGTTTCGGTTTCGCCGCTGAGTACGACGTGGAGCGCAAGTTTCGCGAAACCCGGCTCTACCAGGTGGCGCCCATCTCCACCAATTTGATTCTTTCCTTTATCGGCGAGCATGAGCTGGGATTGCCGCGGTCTTACTAACCCGCGTCGAACGGTAGGCCACTCGCCATGATGGCCTTGGTTGGGCTCTCGTTACGCCGCCCGTACACCATCGCGGTATTGTCGCTGCTGATCCTGCTGCTGGGCGCGCTCTCGGCCTCGCGCATGATCGTGGATTTCTTTCCGCGCATCGACATTCCCATCGTTTCCGTGGGCTGGCAGTACTCGGGGCTATCCGCCGAGGAAATGGAGCGGCGCGTGGTCATCATCAGCGAGCGCGCGTACTCCACCACCGTGGCGGGTATCGAGCGCATCGAGTCCACCTGCATTCCGGGCATCGGCCTCGTCAAGGTTTACTTCCATCCCGGGATGGACATCGGCGCCGCCATCTCCCAGATCAACGCCATCAACGGCACCATATTGCGCATCCTGCCGCCGGGGATTTCGCCGCCGGTCATCGTGAAGTACAACCCGGCCTCCTTGCCCATCGTGAACATGACCTTCTTCAGCAAGACGCTGCCGGAAGGAAGAATATTCGACCACGCCTTCAACTTCGTGCGCGTGAAGCTCTTCACCGTGCCCGGCATGCAGGTTCCCGCGCCCTTCGGCGGAAAGTTACGCCAGATCTCGGTGGACTTGAGCCCAACCCTGATGCAGGCGAAGGGCGTATCGCCCAACGATGTGATCCAAACGCTGCAAACTTCCAATCTCCTGATTCCATCTGGCACCGCGCGCATCGGCACCACCGATTACAACGTGCTGATGAACTCCAGCCCGCCCACGGTGGAGGAATTCAACCGCATGCCGCTCAAAATCGTGAACGACGTGCCGGTCTTGATGGGCGACGTGGCCAAGGTGGAAGACGGCTTCGCGGTGCAAAACAACATCGTGCACGTGGACGGGCGGCGCGCTACCTATCTCACGATCTTGAAGCACGCCGACGCCTCCAGTCTCGCCGTGGTGGAAGCCACGCGCAAGCTGTTACCGGAGATCCAGGCGGCCGCTCCCGAGGGAATGGAAATCAGCCTGGATTTCGATCAATCCAAATTCGTGCGCGCCGCCATCAGGAACGTGACATTCGAGGCGGTGCTGGCTTCGCTGCTGGTGAGCTTGATGATTCTGGTGTTTCTTGGTAGCTGGCGCAACACCATCGTGGTGATCACCTCCATTCCCTGCGCCATGTTCGCGGGCATCATTTGCCTTTATCTCACCGACAATACCATCAACCTCATGACACTGAGCGGCCTCGCGTTGGCCACCGGTATTTTGGTGGATGACGCCACGGTGGCGGTGGAGAACATTCACCGGCACCGCGCGCTTGGCCAGCCGCTCACGGTGGCCATCCTCGAAGGCTCGCGCGAAGTGGCCATGCCGCGAACCATGGCGACGTTAGCCATCTGTATCGTGTTTTCCCCGGTAGCTTTTCTGTATGGCGTGTCGAAATACCTTTTCACGCCGCTGGCGCTGGCAGTGGTGTTCTCGCTGCTCGCTTCCTATATTTTGTCCTTCACCTTGGTGCCGATGCTCTCGCGTTTCTTGCTGGAAGGCGAACACCACGACGACGGAACGGCACCCAAGACCTTTGGCCAGCGCTTTAATCACGCCCGCGAACGAGTATTGGACGGGCTCATTAATTTCTATGGGTCCGTGCTCGCGGTCATCTTGCACCACCGGGTATTCGTCGTCGTCATGATGGTGGTCATCGGCGGCGCAAGCGCCCTGCTGGTGCGCGTGGTGGGATCGGATTTCTTCCCCGCCGCCGACGTGGGCATCATGAAACTGCATTTCCGCGCGCCCGTGGGGACGCGCATCGAGGAAACGGAAAAGCTGGTACTGCGGGTGAACGACGAAATCCGCAAGGTGATTCCAGAGCAGGAGGTGGACCGCATCAACAACATGGTGGGCGTGCCGCTATTCTTTAACTTGACCATGGTGCCCACCGATAACATCAGCGGCATGGACGCCGATGTCCTCATCTTGCTCAAGAAACCCCATAAGCCGGTGGCGCACTACATGAAGGAGATTCGCGCCAAGGTCGCTCCACAATTCCCCGGCTCGACCTTCTATTTTCAGAATGCCGATATCGTGACCCAGGCGCTTAACTTCGGCCTGCCCGCTCCCATCGACATTCAGATTCAGGACAGCAATTTCGAGCGCGCGCAAAAGTACGCCTCTCGCGTGAAGCTGGCGCTGGAGCACATTCCCGGCACGGTGGATGCGCGCCAGATGCAAGTGCTCGACTATCCCGCGCTACGCGTGGACGTGGACCGCCTGCGCGCCGCGCGCATGGGTCTCACCCAGCGCGACGTGGCCACCAGCGCGCTGGTGTCGCTCTCGTCTAGCGCCATCATCAGCCCCTCGTATTTCCTCAACCCCAACGGGGTGAACTACACCGTGTCCGTGCAAACACCCCAGGAGCGCATTTCGACGGTGGAAGAGTTATTGGCCACACCCATCACGCCCATGTCGTCCTCGATGGTGGTGACGAACTCCGTGCAGCCCACGCAGCAGCAAGGCGGCAACACCATTACCTTGGGCAACGTGGCTACCGTCAAGCCGGAGTCGAGCTACCAATCGGTTAGCCATTACACCGTGCAGCGAGTCATCGATGTCGCCGCCAACATCGAAGGACGCGATCTGGGCGGCACCGTGACGGATATCCAGAAGAAGATCGATGAAATCACCGCCGAGCCGGATTTTCCCAAGACCACCAAGATCGTGGTGCGCGGGCAATACGAGGTGATGCAGGCCTCCTTCACCAGCATGTTGCTTGGCTTGGTGCTCGCCATTGTTTTGGTCTACGCCCTGCTGGTGATCCTGTTCCAAAGCTGGACCGACCCCTTCATCATCATGATGGCGGTGCCCGGCGCCTTGATCGGTATCCTATGGATGCTTTCGCTGACGGGCACCACGCTCAACGTCATGTCCCTGATGGGTGCCATCATGGCGGTGGGAATTGGCGTGGCGAATTCCATCTTGATCGTGAGCTTCGCCAACGAACTGCGCGCCGCCCGCCCTGCGATGAGCCCCATCGATGCGGCCATCGAGGCCGCCAAGACCAGGTTGCGGCCGGTGGTGATGACCGCCTTGGCCATGATCATCGGCATGATGCCCATGGCGCTGGGATTGGGAGAGGCGGGAGAGCAGAACGCGCCGCTGGGGCGCGCGGTGATAGGCGGCTTGATAATGGCGACCATTTCCACACTGGTGGTGGTGCCGGTGATTTACAGTTTGCTGCGCAAAAAGATGCCGGTGCTGCACCGGCTGGATGAGCGTTTCGACGCGGAATCGCGCGGCGAGCGTTTTGATTATTGAGAAGAAAATCTTGGCGACTTCCAACGGAAATAAATCCTTCGCGGTTTTCTACGTTCTGGGCTTCGCATTGTTGGTCGTGGTGGCCGGCGCGGTCTGGTTCTTTTGGAAAGGTAAGGAAGCGCATCAATCCGAGGAAGTGAAGACCCGTGAGGCGGCCTTGGCGCAAGGGCCCAAGGTCGCCGTAGTCAGCGCGTGGAAGGGGCCAAGCACTCGCAAGCTGGTCTTGGTGGGCGAGGCCTTGCCCGATAAACAGGCCACGCTGTACTCCAAGGTCAGCGGCTATCTGGCGAAGATCTCGGTGGACGTGGGTGACCGCGTGAAGGCCGGGCAATTCATAGCCGAGATCCAATCTCCCGAGATCGACCAGCAAATGAATACGCTCAAGGCCGGTATCGAGAACAAGCAAAGAGTGCTCGATCGCACGAAGGATCTGGCGGCTCAGGGATTTTTCTCCAAGCAGTCTCAAGACAATGCGCAAACGGAACTCAACGTGGCGCAAAGCCAATTGAACGAACTGCGCACCGTGAGCCGTTTCCGCGTGCTGAACGCGCCTTTCGATGGGGTGGTGACCCGCCGCTATGCGGACCCAGGGGCGTTGGTGCAAAACGCCGCCACCAATCAGACTTCGGCACTGCCCATCGTGACGATCGCCGACATCTCCAAACTGAAAGTGTCGGTCTATGTGGAGCAAGCCGAGGCGCCCAACATCAAGCCAGGCTTGGAAGTGGAGATCGCCGATGCCGCCAATGCGGCACGCAAGGTGAAAGGCAAAGTGAGCCGCGTCGCCGCCGAGCTCGATTCCAGAACGCGCACCTTGCTGACGGAAGTGGATTTCGATAACAGCAAGGGCGAGTTCGTGGCGGGCAGCTTCGTCAACGTCATCTTGTCGATTCCCGCCACCGCCTTTATCGAGGTTCCCGCGAGCGCGTTGGTGTCGCGCGACAAGAAAAATTTCGCGGCCATCGTCGGCGCGGACGCGAACGTTCAATTGCGTCCCATCGAGGTGGCGGGCACCGACGGCAAGGTCCTGCGCATCGCCAGCGGCGTTGCCGAGGGCGACAAGGTGGCGCTAAGCCTGCCTGCCAGCGTGGGGGACGGCGCGAAGGTGAGTCCCACACCGCCGCCACCCGGAACTCCGGGACCTCTGGCGCCTGCTGCCGCGCCGCCACGGCCAGCCAAACCATAAGCTGGCGAGGTTTGGCGCGGAAGGCATGATTCCAAGTCGCTAATTCAAAGGATACCGGTCCAAATCCGCGAGCAAGTCATCGAACGCGGAGAGCGGAAGATGTATCTCCTCGGACGGCTTGGGATCCAGCATTTCGGGAAACACGCGATAGGTGCGCCCGGCACGTGCCGCCTCTCCTTTCCACCCTGACTCAGTGTTGGGCAGGCGCGGTTTTACCGTGTTGTGTACCTGTGCATCGGCTATCGAGGCATCCGGCCGCGCGAGTACGGTGTCGGTGAAGAAATTGATCGCACCTAGATCGAATTCGCGCGCGAAGTAACGCCAATGAATGAGATCCAGGGTTCGCGTGAGTGCCTGGTCGTTCATCGGGCTGGTGTGCCGCAGCCTTTTCAGCAAGGCATCGCGATAGCGCGCGAACTCGTCCAAGAATACGGAAGGTTCCTCGATAAAGGCGTAGAACGGATGTCCAAGCAATTGAATTTCGTCCAGGCGCCGCCAGCAATAGACGAGGGGCAACCGGCGGACTTTGCCTTCCAACACGGTATTGGCTGACCATGCGAGTTCTCGGAACAACAATCCATCGGTCCTTGCCACGGTATCGAAGGTTCGCCGAAAAGCTTCGGTTCTGAAGGTTGCCCAGCAAACCGGTTGGTACCGGCGCACCAATTCGTTGAGCCGCGCAAGCTTTACTACCAGAGTAGGGGTCGTTCGCGCCAAGCGCCGAAGATTCCTTGAACGCTTGCGAGCTGGGTTCGTTCGCGTAGCACTTGTCACTCGTAACCACTACCACTGCACGTAAGCCAGGCACTGAGCGCGCGCCGTCGAGCACGTTGGCGGTGCCCATCACATTGGTGGCAAAGGTGGCCAGCGGATCATCGTAGGAAACCCTGACAATGGATTGCGCGGCCAAGTGAAAGATCACCTCGGGTTGGAAGGATGTAAGCAACCGCGCCACCGCTTTGCTATCTCGGACGTCAGTCCATGGATCCGGCGGAAGTTCGGGTGCCACGGCAAGCCGGTATAGATTGGGCTGCGTCGCGGGCGCCAAGGCAATCCCTTCGACTTGGGCGTCCAAGGTTTTTAGCCATAAGGTTAGCCAGCTCCCCTTGAAGCCCGTATGGCCCGTGACCAGGGCGCGTTTTCCGCGCCAGAATGCCACGTTTATATCCATGCTTTCATGTCCACACTTTCCAGGGCGCGGCGCCACTGGCCCAGAGTTCTTCAAGTAGCGCCCGGTCGCGCATGGTGTCCATGGGTTGCCAGAAGCCTGAATGCACAAAGGCGGAAAGTTGGCCGGCGCGTGCAATGGTTTTCAAGGGTTCCAGTTCCCATGACGTGTCATCGCCGCCGATGTAATCGAAGGCCCGGGGAGATAGCACAAAGAAGCCTCCGCTTACCCAGCCGCGATCGCCATTGGGTTTTTCCTCGAAGTCGCAGATCTTGTTGGTTTGGAAGTTCAGCGCACCGAAGCGGCCCGGCGGTTGCACGGCGGTTACCGTGGCGAGGGTATTCTGGCTGCCATGAAATGCGATGAGTTTGGTCACGTCAACATTGGCCAAGCCGTCCCCATAGGTAAAGCAGAAGGGCTCATCGCCTAAATACTTGCGAACGCGCCGCAGCCTTCCGCCGGTCATGGTCTTCTCACCCGTATCCACCAAGGTGACCTTCCAGGGTTCGGCGCCGTTCTCGTGCACCTGCATGCGATTGTTTCGCATGTCGAAGGTCACGTCCGACATGTGCAAAAAGTAATTGGCGAAGTACTCCTTGATGAGGTATCCCTTGTAACCGCAGCAGATGATGAAGTCATTCAGGCCATGGGCGGAGAAGATCTTCATGACGCGCCAAAGCACCGGCCGGCCGCCAATATCGATCATTGGTTTAGGCTTGAGGTGAGACTCTTCGCTGATGCGGGTGCCAAACCCGCCAGCCAGGATGACGACCTTCATCGATTAAAGCGTTGTTTGGCGAGTGCGCGCGGGGGCCACGGACTCGTGCCAATTCTTAAACATTGTCATACTTGGGCTTAACGGCCCTCCTAAAGACGACTTTAGATTTTGTTAAATTGCCCTCCTGGCGTGGCGGCTGGGCAGGCCTTCGCCTCCGCCAGAGGACGCGTGCTCAGGGGGCGAACATGGTTTCTGTATGGCCATACCGCGATTACTCGATTCGGATCATGGCACTATTCGGCAAAGTGAAACACGGTGTCCGGTAATCGATTCCATGGAGGGAACAACTAGGTCATGAGCTTACGTCTGGGTTTAAACGTGGGTGGCGCCGGTAGCGCCGCGCAGATGGAATTGATCCTGGAGGCGGAACGTCTCGGCTTCGATTCCGCGTGGTGCAGCGAGGCCTATGGCGCCGACGCGGTGTCATGCCTTGCCTGGATTGGGGCGCGCACCACGCGTCTACGAATCGGATCTTCCATCCTGCAAATCCCCGCGCGCACGCCCTCCATGACGGCCATGACCGCCATGAGCTTGGACCAGCTTTCCGGCGGTCGCTTTATTCTCGGCCTAGGGCCGTCGGGCCCGCAGGTGGTGGAAGGCTGGTATGGCGTGCCCTATGGCAAGCCTCTCTCGCGCATGCGCGAGTACGTCTCCATCATCCGCGCCATTCTCGCGCGCGAGGCGCCGCTCACGCACCAAGGGGAGCATTACCAGATTCCCTACACCGGCCCTGGCTCCACCGGCTTGGGCAAGCCGCTGAAGAGCATTCTTCACGGCCGGCGCGATTTGCCTATCTACACGGCCGCCATCACACCGAGCGGAATTGCCTTGGCGGGGGAAATCGCCGATGGTGTGCTGCTCTTGATGATGGATCCGGAGCGCACGGATTTGATCGAACCGCATGTTCTAGAGGGCATGCGGCGGGCGGGGCGGCCACCGGATCTGTCGAAGTTCGACATCGCGCCCTATGTTCCGGTGCGCATGGGAGACGATCTTGCCGAATGCCGGCGACCCATCAAGGAGTGGCTGGCGCTCTACATCGGCGGCATGGGGGCTCGCGGCAAGAATTTCTACAACGATTACGCGCGGCGCTTGGGCTATGAAGCCGCGGCCGCCACCATCCAAGACCTGTTCCTGAGCGGGCGTAAAGCGGAAGCCGCCGCGGCCGTGCCCGACGCCCTGATCGACGCTGTAGCGCTCATAGGGCCCGCCGCGCGCATCCGCGGCCGGCTGGGCGCATGGAAGCAAGCCGCAAAGCGCGGGAGCGTGCGTACGATGATCCTGATGATGGGCGGCAAGGAAGAGCTACGCGTGGTTTCGGAGTGTGTTGCCCCGTAGCGCGGGCGCTATACTGGTTTCCACGCAATCACTTCGTTAGCGAACATGCGCAGCCACCACGACATGGGCGGATTGCCAGCCGGCCACATCGATCACGCCGAACACGATTACGCTCTGTGGGAAAAGCGTGTGGATGCCATCATGGTTTTGCTGTCCAAGAAGGGCATGCTAACCGTGGACGAATTGCGCAAGAATATCGAGGGCCTGGGCCCCAAGGCCTACGACGGCATGACGTACTACGAGCGCTGGATTTACTCCGTCGGCCAAACCCTGCTACAGCGCGGTATCATTACCATCGACGAGCTGGGCCGCAAGATCGAAGAGGCGAAGGCGAGGGGCCATGGCTGAAGCATACGCACCGCGCTTCAAGGCGGGTGACACCGTTTCGGTGCGCGCGGCCTATCCTATCGGCCATGTGCGCACGCCCTACTACATTCGCGGGAAACGCGGCGTGATCGAGCGTTTGTGCGGCGCTTACGCAAACCCGGAGGAACTCGCCTATGCGCGCCCCGGTACGCCCAAACAACCCTTGTACCGGGTGCGCTTCTTACAAAGGGAAGTGTGGCCGGCCTACCGCGGTAATGACCGAGACAGTATCGACATCGAGATCTATCAGCACTGGCTGGAACCTGGAGAGTGACCCATGGCACACGAACACCACGACCACCATGATCATGATCACGCACCCCACAATCCCCCGCGGCCGGACCTGGACGATAGCATCACTTACTGGCGTGCGATGGAAATCGCGATTCGCGAATTGCTGATCGAAAAAGGCCACCTCGGCGCGGAAGAAATTCGCAGGCAAGTGGAGGACATGGATAGCCGCTCGCCGGTGCTGGGTGGTCGTGTTGTCGCCCGCGCGTGGACCAATCCCGCTTTTAAGGAGCAACTACTCAGCGAAGGCAACGACGCCGTCGAGTCCCTCGGGGTCGATCGCGGTCTTTACAAGCTGGTGGTGGTGGAGAACACCGATGCCGTTCACAACGTCGTCGTGTGTACGCTGTGTTCCTGCTACCCGAGGTGGCTGCTGGGGCTTCCGCCCGATTGGTACAAGAGCCGTAACTACCGCTCGCGCACCGTGAACGAGCCGCGCGAGGTGCTGAAGGAGTTCGGCACCACGGTTCCCGATGACGTGGTAATCCGCGTGCACGACTCCACCGCCGACATGCGCTATCTGGTGCTGCCAAAGCGCCCCGAAGGCACGGAAGGTTGGAGCGAAGAGCAGTTGGCCCAAATCGTCACGCGCGATTCCATGATCGGCGTCGCCCAGCCCCAAGCCCCCAGCCCCTAGCCCCTGCACTTGGAATGCTCCCCCTTCAAGGCATTACCGTAGTTTCGCTGGAACAAGCCGTTGCCGCCCCCTTCACTACCCGCCAACTGGCCGACCTGGGTGCTCGCGTCATCAAGATCGAGCGCCCGGGTGCCGGCGATTTCGCGCGCGGTTACGACAAGACGGTGCTGGGCCAATCGTCCCATTTCGTCTGGCTGAATCGTTCGAAGGAAAGCCTTACGCTGGATGTGAAGCACCCGGATGCGCCAGAGATCTTGCACCGCCTGCTCTCGAAGGCCGATGTCTTCGTGCAGAATCTGATCCCCGGCGCGGCGGCGCGCTTGGGCCTGGCGTCCGATGCGTTGCTGGATAAATATCCGGGCATCATCGCTTGCAATATTTCCGGCTACGGCCCCGATGGGCCCTATAGCGATAAAAAAGCCTACGATTTGCTGATCCAATGCGAGTCGGGATTGGTTTCCATCTCCGGCACGCCGGACACACCCAGCAAGGCCGGCATCTCCATTGCCGATATCGCGGCGGGTATGTACGGCTACACCGGAATCCTGACCGCCCTCTTTCAACGCACCCGCACAGGCAATGGCACGAGCTTCGATGTATCCATGTTCGAGGCGCTGGGCGAGTGGATTGGGTTCCCCGCCTACTTCACGAACTACGGCGGCAATGCCCCGCCGCGCACCGGCGCCGCTCACGCCACCATTTATCCCTACGGGCCTTTCGCCGCGGGCGATGGCAAGACGGTGTTCTTCGGCATCCAGAACGAGCGCGAATGGGCGAGCTTTTGCGCCACCGTCCTGGAGCAAGCGCCGCTCGCCACCGACCCTAGGTTCGATTCCAACGCGCACCGCGACGCCAACCGGGAGGCCTTGAGCAAGATCATGGGCGCCGTATTCTCGAAGCTCACCGTTGGGCAACTGGTAGAGCGGTTGGACCACGCCCAGATCGCCAATGCGCGCCTCAACACCATGCAAGAGTTCTGGGAGCATGAGCAGTTCAAGGCCCGCGGCCGCTGGCGCACTGTGGATACGCCAAACGGGCCGGTGAGAGCGTTGATACCGGCCGTAACCATGCAAGGTGTGGAGGCGCGCATGGACCCCGTTCCCGCGGTGGGGCAACACACCCGTGAGATTCTTTCGGAATTAGGATTCGACGGGGCTTTCGTCAAGCGGCTGGAGCGGGACCAGGCGATTTAGCAGAGCCATTGCCCTTAAGGGCACCTCTAATAATCACTTTTCTACGACGGATCTCTTACCGCGTTAGCGAAATGAGTTTCATTCTCGGCCAGGTGACCTTCAGTCGGGTTATTTCTCGCCTTTCAAGGCGTTTTGCGA